>DASZPK010000373.1:0-4276 GCA_035550335.1 Chthoniobacteraceae bacterium
GGGGTTCGCGCGCTTCGTTTCCCGTTTCCACACCCTATAAGGGAAACGGGAAACGAAGGGGGTTTTACAGAGTAAATGATGGAAACGAGAATGGAAACGAAGCGATGCGCCTGACTCCGGCATTGATTGCTTGGGCTGAATGGTGCAGCATGGAACGCGAACATGGGATTCTTCGACAAACTTTTTGGGCGTCGCCAGCGCCCATCCCTCAGAGCCGTTCCTGGCGCACTCAGTTACGCTAAGGGTGACGGTGGAGTTGCCTACAATCTGCTTACCCCGCACATGCAGCAGTTCATGGGTCGATGTATCAGCGCAATCAAGAAAGCTGGAATTGCAGCAAATGGCACCGGGCAGTTCAGCATCCTCGTAGGCGAGCATCGCGCAGAGCTTCGCTTGGACAAGTTCTACAAGCCTGAAGACGACTCGAAACTGATCGAAGCGGTTCTTCAAAGCGCTCGAATACTCAACGAAAAACACTGACCCTTATTTCAACTGCGGGCGCTTCGTTTCCCGTTTCCCTCCCATGCCGTGGAAACGGGAAACGAAGGGGGTTTTACAGAGTAAATGATGGAAACGAGAATGTATTAACAGGTGAGGGGGTGGAAACGAAGCAGCAGTGTGCAATTATACGAAAGAACCGCACATGGCTGACAAACTCACAACTGAGCGAAGAAGCTGGAACATGTCCCGGATTCGTTCCAAAAATACGAGTCCAGAGCGAATTGTACGGAGCATGCTGCACCGGCTTGGACTACGGTTCCGGCTGCATAGTCCCAATCTTCCGGGAAAACCCGACGTAGTGCTTCGCAGGCACAAAACGGTGGTATTCGTGCATGGTTGCTTTTGGCACCAGCATCCCGGATGTATCGACTGCTCCCGTCCAGCGAGCAATAGCGAATATTGGCTTAAGAAGCTTGAATCCAACGTTAACCGGGACATGCGGAACCGGGCGGCGCTTCGAAAACTGGGATGGAAAATAATCACCATCTGGGAGTGTGAGACCAAACATTTGCACCCTCTTCAGACGAGCTTGGCGAAAAAGTTCGCAAGCCATTCTTGAACGGCCGTCAGATGCTGATATAAAAGAAACCGTATGTCTGAAACCCCTTCGAAACAGCCACTTTTTGCGTTGGAGTTGTGTGCGGGCGGAGGTGGGCAAGCCATCGGGCTTGAACTCGCTGGGTTTGAATCCGCTGGAGCGGTGGAAATTGAACCGAAGGCCTGTGAAACATTGAGGTTGAATAGACCCCATTGGAACGTGATGGAGGGGGATATCCGCGGGGTGGAGGGAAAGAATTATAGAGGGATAGATTTAATCGCAGGCGGAGTTCCATGTCCGCCATTTTCGATCGCTGGCAAGCAACTGGGCGCCCAAGACGAACGCGATTTATTTCCGGAAGCTTTACGTATTATTTCGGAGGCCAGGCCCACTGCGGTCTTGCTTGAGAATGTGCCGGGATTTGCATCTACTAAATTCGCTGCTTATCGCCATGAATTACGCACAAAACTTCATAAGTTGGGCTATGAATCCGAAGGGCAACTCCTCAACGCCTCCGATTTCGGTGTTCCGCAACTACGGCCACGCTTTGTTTTAGTGGCTATTAAGAAACAGTACTTTGAATCATTTCAATGGCCAGTCCCCACCGCCCCCGCTCCATCGGTAGGTACTGCAATTCAAGACCTCATGAGTTCTAACGGATGGCCTGGTGCCCTTAGATGGGTATCCCGGGCAAATTCCATAGCTCCTACTATTGTAGGGGGATCGAAAAAGCATGGAGGACCGGATTTGGGGCCAACACGTGCAAAAAAACAATGGCTAGCATTGGGTGTAGATGGGATGGGTATTGCGGACATGGCACCTGGCTCTGAGTTTCCGATTGGCGGCCTGCCAAGACTAACTGTAAGGATGGTCGCCAGGATCCAAAGTTTTCCCGATTCATGGATTTTCAGCGGACGCAAAACAGCCGCTTACCGCCAAGTTGGCAACGCGTTTCCTCCGCTCGTCGCCAAAGCGGTTGCCTCGGAGATCTGCGCGGCATTGAAAGGCCGGAAATATACATCTAAAGAGCGTATGATGGTGACAGGGCGGCTCTTCGAACAGCCAAAGTCCACTAACAATAAAAATGACCCGTCCAAAAGGCTCAAAGCAACTAATCCTCGAATTCCTCCTGGCAAACGCCGGGCGAGTAATTGACAAACAGGAATTTCAAAAAATCTCTGGTGGGGCGTCGGAATGGGCGCGCCGTCTTCGTGAACTGCGCGACGAAGAGGGATATCAAATCCATTCGCACAAAGACGCTGCCGATCTTAAACCGGGACAATATCGTCTAATTAGCACGAAACGGATCCCAGCATTCAGCCGTGCAATATCCAAGGAGACCCGGGCTTATGTTTTGGAAAGAAACGGCTACACCTGTCAGATGTGCGGCCTCGCAGCCGGAGATCCCGATCCATTTGTTACTGGAAGGACAGTTCGCTTAACCATGGGGCACATCAAAGACAAATCTAAGGGTGGTGATGACTCTCCAAACAATTTGCGCGCCGTCTGCACAAATTGTAATGAAGGATTGCAAAATACCGCTCTTCCTAAGCCTGATCAAATATGGCTCCTATCACAGGTCCGGCGAGCAACCATTAGCGACCAGCAAGCGTTGCTGGATTGGCTGCTGTCCAAGTTTAAATTATCGTTGGCACCGAAGAAATAAGGTCCCGCTGATTAGTCCCCCCTTCGTTTCCCGTTTCCACGCCCTGTAAGGGAAACGGGAAACGAAGGCCATTTTACAGAGTAAACCATGGAAACGAAGCGGGGCAAAACCGTCGCATTTTCGTTTCCTTGGTTTCCGGCATCTAGACCTTGAGGATGTAGGCGCGGCCTTCCTTGTCGAGCCAGCCTTCTTTCACGCCCCGGTGCGCCCATTTGCTTACGGTGCCTTTGCTTACCCCTAGCTCCTCGGCGAGATCGGTGCAATCGGAGACGCCTTGCTCCACCAGCCGGCGCAACATATCCGTGCCGGTGGCGAGCTTGTGGGTGACTTCGATGAGCCCGCTCTCCTGGTTCTGTGAGATATGCCACTCATACGGCGGTATCTCCTCGGGCGTGTTCCGCGTCTGTTTGGTGAAGCGGCTTACGAAGCGCGCGCCGCGGCGGTCGTCGGAGCCCTGGCGGGCGTCTTCCAACGCGATGATCCAGAAGGCGTCGTCCTCGCGCTTGGTGGTGCCGCGCATCTCGCCGTTGCGCCCGGCGTGGTGGATGACGATGACGGCGATCTGCCGCCGGCGGAAGTCGAGCAGCCACCGGCCCACCATGTCCCAATCGTCGGCGTCGTTTTCCTTCATGCCGCTGGCGAGGGTGCTGAGGTTGTCGAGGATCACGAGTTTCACGCCGGTCTCTTCGCACCGCTGCAGGATGGCCTGCTGCACGTCGCTGTGGGTGATGTTCATCACGCGGTGGGTGCGGCGAAAGAGGATTTCGTGGTTGAGGTATTCGAGGTTGCCGGTGCCGCGGGCGAGTCCGCGGTCGCGGGCGCGCATGAGGTCGGGGGGCATCTCGCCATCGATGTAAAGGACGGGCGCGGGGGCCGGGGCCTGCCATTCGCCGACGCTCCCGCCTTCGCTCACGGCGCGGGCGATGAGCATGCCGAGCCATGTCTTGCCGACGCCGCGAAAGGCGAAGATGAACCCGAGGTCCCCTTCGCAAAACCAATCGCCGAGGAGCCGTGGCCGCGGCGGGAGATCGAGCTGCTGCAATTCGCAGGTGGAGACGATGGCGTTCTTAAGCGCGCCGCTCCACTCGCTGGGTGGTGCCTGCGGCACGGGTGTCTGCGACACGGCATTTTTGCCTGGCGGCTGCGCCTGCGGCGCATTCTTTTTTCGTTTCCGGGGCTCTTCGACCACTACGAAAGGCGTGATATTTGTCACCGGCGGCGACGCAGTCGTGGATTGCGTCGGCGGCAGCACTTCGCACGCGACGGGAGTGCTGGCGGTTTGGGAGAGGAGGGCGGCTTCGTAGCCGTTTCCTTTCGTGCCCTTTGTGCCATTGGCGGGCTGCTCCGGCTCGATGATGGGCGAACCGGCGGCTTCCCAGCGCTCCACGAGCCAGCGATTGGCGGTCTCGGCGTCCATGCCGGCGAGCATCACGAATGCGGCGAGGCCGCCCACCTGGCCGTCGGTCTTGTCCTTGAAATACCAGTCGCGCGGGTTGTGGCTGCCCATGTAGAAATGCGCGAAGCGGCCTTCGCGATGCGGGGCTTTGTTGATGCCGTAGTTGCATTTCCAT
>DASZPK010000374.1:0-4544 GCA_035550335.1 Chthoniobacteraceae bacterium
AAGCACCGCCGCCAGCGCGCAATGGCGCTCCGTGCCCTGTCCGTGCACGATATCGGGCTTGATTTCCTCCAGCTTGCGCCGCACTGCCATCACGCACCCCGCATAGAGGCCGCGCATCCATCCCCATTTGCCCACCACGAGCGAATGGTAGTGGATGTTTGGCGCGAGTTTCGCGGGCGATGCAACGGGCCGCTGCGTGCAGCTAATGATGTGCACCTCGCAATCCGGCAGCCCCGCCATCCCTGACAGCAACGCCGTGGGCGCCGCGTTGAAGATGGGCGCCGGCTCGGAGTAACGCCGCCAATCCTCGCGCATGTCGGTGATGATGATGGCCGCTCTCACGGATTCGCGCTCTTTTTCCGGCGCACCACCTCGCTGTAAATCTCCAGGTGCCGCCGCGCGATCACGCGCGGGTGATAGCGGGCTTTCATTTCCTCCGCGGCGCCGGCGGGCGTCGGCGCGCCGGCGTCCAGCCATTGCACGATTGCATGCTCGAGGCCTTCCCAATCATCCGGCCCGATCAACTCGGCTCCTTCGACGCCCGACGCGATCCCGGTGATGCCCCCCGTGCGCGCCCCGAAAAATTTCAAATTCCTTGCCAGCGCTTCCGCCACGACCAGGCCGAATGCTTCCTCGCCGGGAAAATGAACCATCGCGCCCGCCTCATCGTAGCGTTTTACCAATTCCCCCGCCGGCAATGCGCCAAGATACCGCGCGTAACCCGCCTCCTCGGCCGGCTTCACCTTCGCGAGAAATTCGCGCGCGTAAGCGCTCTCCCCGGCGCAACTCCCGGCGAATTGGAATTCGAAATTCGCACCCCTCGCGTGCAACCTTCCCGCCATCCCGAGCAATTCGACCTGGCGTTTTCTTTCGCTGATCACCCCCGCGTTGATCAACACCGGTTTTCCGCGGCCGCCCGCCTTTTTCCCCGGGGACTCGAAATAAATCTCCTGCAACGCATTGGGGACGATCCACGCCGGCACCCGGTATTTTGACACGAGGCCCCTCATGTAATCGGAGATGCACACGATCCCATCCGTCCTCGGCAGAGTGAATTCCTCGAGCAATCTCGCGGCCCCGTAGAAGGCGACAGCCCCGGCTCCATGCTGGTGGCGGGCCACCTCGCTCATCTTCCCATGGATCGTCGCCACATTGGGAAACCCGGAAAAGACCGCTGAAAGCGCACAGTACCGCTCCGTGCCCTGCCCGTGTACGATGTCCGGCCCGATCTCGCGCAGCTTCCTGCCCGCCGCGCGGATGCACCCCGCGTAGAGCCCGCGCATCCAGCCCCATTTGCCGATTTCCACCGAGTGGTAAAACATATTGTCCGCTATTTTTTCAGGCGAGGCCACCGGGCGCTGCACGCACGAGACGACGTGCACTTCGCAGCCCTCCATGTTTTTCAGCCCCTGCAGCAGCCCCGTGGGCGCCGCGCCGAAGGATGGCTGCGGCTCGTCGTAACGGCGATGGTCATCCCGCAGGTCGGTGGTGATGATCGCTACGACAATCGGCCCGGTCATGTCACACTCCGTTCTGGATGATGCGCTTGCTCACTTGAATGCGGAAAGCGTGAATTCAATGACCGACAAATCCTCCGCGCTTTGCCGCTGCGCCGCGGGGCGTAATTTGTTCCTCAACGATTCGACATAAGATTTATCGGCGACCCGCAGCGGCCGGATTTCGAAATTTGCAAATCCCGCGCTCCTCGCCGCTTCCCGGTAATCCTCCAGGAAGCGCCGGGTGTTGCGGTAATTCGTGGGGTACATGCATTCGAAGAGCCAGTCCGGGTAGGTCTGGAAATCCAGCGGCGGGAGCGGATCCTCGAATTGCCCGTGGCCGCCGAGGTCGATGACATGAAACATCCGCCCGCCCGGCCGCAGGCAGCGATGGATCGCGCGGAAGCAGGAGTGCAAATCCTCGACGTGTTCCATCACGTTGTGCGAAAAGACGAACCCGTGGCGGTCCGCGGCGTCGTAGTCCTCCACGAATTGGCGGTGATAACTCACCAGGCTCCCATTCAATCCGGGCGGATCACCCTGGATCACATCGAGCGAAATGGGAAATCCCATCGCCTTGAGTTGTTTCAACACCTCGAGTTGCTTGGCATTGGCCACCGGGGGCTCCAGTTCCACCAGGTCCACATGGCTTGCTCCCTTTGCCACAAAATAAGCCGCCGAGGCCAGGCAATCGCCGGGGCCGATCTCGCAAACCGATTCCCCATGGAGATCCAGTCCTGCGGGCCAGAGATCGTTCAGCCGCCTGCAAATCAACGAGTGAAATTCCAGGATCTCCGGTACCGGGCGTGAAAGGATCGGGGTCTTGGGCCGCGGTTTGATTCTTAAAAAAATGCGCAACTGGCGTTTCGAATTGCCATAGAGTGCTTTTAAGACCCGGATTTTGTGCAGCATTCGGTTTGGACTCTAGATCGAACCCCAAGCGCGACAAAAGCAGATTCTTCGCGCGCTGTTTTTCATGGTAATGTGTAGGTCGGTTTTGAAAAATCCCCTGTGGTTTCCTTCAATTCCTTCATCGCGCTGTCAATTCTTTCGCACACCAGTTCGGGCGCGGGGCTGGTGGTGTCGTTTGCCACCACGAAAGTCGGCACGCGGAAGACGTTCCAGCGGTTGCAATTGTCGACCCGCCACTGGCCCGGCGCCCAGATCAGGATCGGCACGCCGCACAATTGCGCGAGGTGCGTCGGGCCGCTGAGTTCCCCCGCGAGCAGCCGCGCCGAGCAGATCGCCGCCGCGCTTTGCCCCATCTCCTCCGAGCGCAGGTCCTCCACGCCCGGCGGGCAATGGGAATAACGCGGATGCCCCACGCAGCAGATCGAATACCCGCGCGCCGCCACCAGCGCCGCGAGCCGGTCGCACAATTCCGGCGGGTAATTCCGCGACTGGTCCGGGCCTTCCTTGTTCACCTTGCGGAAATGGAACGCCACGTCGCGCCTCCGGCCATCCGCAGGCGGTTTCGCGAGCAGCTCGAATTTCGCCGGCAGCAAAAAGCGCTGGTGATAGCTCGTGCAAAGGTGCGCCGCCGTGAGGATGTCGTAGTCGCGCAGGCCCAGCTCCTCCGCCTTGGCGCGCGCCATCGCCTCGAGTTTCGCCGGCGCGAACCTCCCGTGCTTGTAGCCCGCCTTTTCCAGCGGCACGTCGTGGCTGTGCACCCGGCACCCGGGATATATAAACTCGCGTCCCGGGTAAGTGATCACGTGCGTCTCCTCGTGGCGGTCCGCCTGCGCGCGCACCCATGCCTGCCAGTCCATCAACTCGTGCCCGAGCTCGCCCAAGTAAGGCCCCGCCACCAGCACCCGCCTCGGGAAAAAACGGAGCCTCAGCGCCCCCAACGCCCCAGCGATTTTGTCGCGAAGCGTGAAACGGTAGGTGGCGGCACTTGCCCCCGGCAGTCTGTCGGAAGGGTTGCTCATCGCGCGTAACAGTTCATCGCAGGCACGCGCTTGGCGAGGCTTTTTTCAAAGCACCATTGCCTTGTGAAACTTTTATCGAGGTTGACATTTACCCGTGATTGTAAGATTGTCGATGGCCTGGTCGCTCTTTTTCCCCCAGAAAAATTGGGACTCCAAATATGCCAGACATTTGCGTGCAAACGCCCGTGGAATGGCAGGTATCAATCACTACCCAAACCCCCAATATGAGCAAATCCGTCACCCTTCGCAGGCCGGGCATGGCCATGCTGCTGCTGGCATTCGCGTTTCCCGTCATCTCCCGCGCCCAGGACCAAAAGATCAACGCCTCCGCCCCGCCACCCTCCACCATCGCCGGGTTCTCACCCGATGTCCAGCAGCGCGCCGTCGCCGAGATGAAACAGTGGCGCGGCCTTTACGGCGATGACAAGGCGCACACCGATATCGTCACCACCGCCGCCGACTGGGCGAAATTCTGGCAGCGCCTCGGGCTCGGCGCGCACGAGCCGTTGAATGAAAAAAACGAGGTCGCCGTATGCATCTTCGTCGGCGAATGCCCCACCGCCGGCTACAAGCCGCAGATCATCAGCGCCGTGGAGCGCGAGGGCAACCTCGTGGTTTCGTGGTCGCGCGGGAAGCCCGGGGCAAACGCCATGGTCGCCCAGGAAGTCACCCACCCGTGGGTCGCAGCCGTGCTTCCCAAAACGGCGTTACACATTGTTTTCAAGGAGATATGACTGGAGAAAAATTTCCCTTTTTTGTTTAAGCGCATTTTCTACTATTTAAATTTTTTTATTAAAAAAACCCTTGCATGCTGGGCGTCATTTCTTATAATAATTTTTATCAGATAAAAAAACCACTTGACCTCCCCTCAAGAAAATTTAGATTCACCCAGCCCGGGCAAGTGCCAGGGCCGGATTAACCAACGTTAGCCCAAAGCAATCACGCAACCCCAACAAGAACCCCCGTTCCCTCTATGAAACTGATCAAGTCCAAACTGGCCTTTACCCTCATCGAGTTGCTCGTGGTGATCACGATTATTGCGATTCTCGCAGGCATCGCGCTCCCCGTCTTCACCTCGGTGAAAGTGAAGGGCAACCAAACCAAAGCCCTCTCCAAT
>DASZPK010000375.1:0-3798 GCA_035550335.1 Chthoniobacteraceae bacterium
GCTGGCGCGTGAGCGAATCCCGCACGTCCTCGAGCGAAAGCGGCGAAACGTCCTTGGTGTCGAGCACCTTGAAGATATGCAAGCCGTCCTGGAGCCGGACGGGGGCCGAAAAAGTGTTCTTGGGAATCATGAGAGCCCGGGCGCGGATGACCTGGGGCATATTGGTATCGGCCACCCAACCCATGTCTCCGCCCGCTTCGGCGCCTTTGGGATCATCGCTTTGCGCGCGCGCGATGGCGGCGAGGTCGGCTTTCGGGTCCTTGAGCGCGTCGATAAGGACACCAAGTTTTTTTTGGGCTTTATCAATCGCAGCCTGGTCGGCGTCGGCGGGCAGGGCGATGCGCACCTGCCAGATGTGGAACTGATGCGGCACGGCATAGGAATCCTTGCGCGCCTCGTAGGCGCGCTTGAGCTCGGCGTCGTTGGGATAATCCGCCGGGGGCGTCGTGATGGTCGTGAGGTAGAGGTCGCTCTTTGCGGTCTGGATCACCCTGGCGAGATGCGCCTTGACCTCCGGCGACTGGTCCCATTTTTTGTCATCCATTTCCTTGAGCAGAATGGGCTCGTAAAGCAGCGTCATCACCACTTGCTTGAGCAGCGCAGGATTGGAGGCGATCGCCGCCTGCTCGGCGGGGGCCAGCGTCCCGATGGTCTCGCGCAAATCCTTCACGGTGATTTCCCGCCCGTTCACATGGGCGACCACATCGTGGCTGGTGTCGGCCCCCGCGCCTGCGGCAACCGAGAGCCCGCTCAACGGGGCATTGCTGCCGCTTGGGACAGCGACCGGCGTCGCCGATGCCGGCGTGTCGGCGGCGCGGGCCCCGATGATTGCGACCCCGGATAACAGGGCGCAGAGAAGGAGGACTGTTTGCGATCCGCGCAAAGCGGACCCCGGATGCGAAATGGTATTTTTCATTTTACTACTTACTGCCTGGCGGGCTTTGCTTTCAAGCCGGCGGATTGGGTTGCGGGCTTTTGCGGCGTCTGCTGGTCCGCCTGTTTCACGGTGTCGCCGGCGGGCGGCGTTTCCGTCTGCGGCGTGCTTTTTTGGTTGAGCAATTTGCCCTGGTAATCCTGGACCTGGTTTTCGAGTTTCACGCGGGTGGTGCCGACGAACGGTTCCTTGGCGGCAAGCGCCTCGCCGAGGCCGAATTTCTCGTAGCGGGTGAGGATCTCGCTGCCCATCTGGAACAGGGCCATGTTTTTCGTCTCAAGGTCATCCACCTGGCGCTGGAGCAGGATTTTTTCGGAATTGAGTTTGGCGCGTTCGGTTTCCTTTTCCTTGGCGACGCCCGCGGCGAGTTTGTAACCGGCTTCCCATTTCGCGAGCGCGTCCTTGTAGGCGGCGAGTTGGGTGGCCAGGTCGGCATTTTTTTTGGTCAGGTCGGCGATGGCCTGCTTCGCGGCGTCCTTGTCATCCATGGCCTGCTTCGTGAGCGCCTCCTTGTCCGCGGTCAGGTCCTTGATCTTCTGGTCATCGTCGGCCACCGTGGCTTGCGCCGTGGCGAGGTCGTTTCTCGCGTTGCTCAACTCCGTGGCCATTTCCTTGAGCGTCTCGCGCAGCTTGGTCTCGGCGGCGCTCGGCTGGTCCGCGCGGACGGCGGGAATCATCATCAGCGCCACGGCGACCGACGCCGCGATTTTAATTTCCCTGTTGAATGCTGTCATCTTCTTCATGGCTTAGAATTTGGTGTTGATGTCGAGTTGGATAATGTCGTTGCGATAGGGCGGTCCCGCAATGGCGTCCGCGCTCATCCAGCGCACATACATCCACACGCGGGGCGAGAGCGCCATGGAACCGTAGAGCGAATAACCCTTGAGGTTCGTGCCGGTGAGCGGCGCGCCGAAGTCGGCGTCGGTAAAGGCGTCGACGACCGAATCCGATTCCACGTACCGGTAATTGACCCCGAGGTTCCAGTCCCATTTCTTTTCCAGCGCGGCGCTGCCGATCTTGAAGTTGACGATCCACGCGTTCGGCCCGCCGTTGTAGGTGCCGTTGGCGCCAAGGTTGTTCACGGCCTTCGATGTGACGGCGTTCCGCTCAAACGCCGTGTTTGTCACGACTTCGCCCGTGAGCGCGACGTGGAACGGGTCCCAATGGCTGTAATCGATGCGGCCCGTGAGCGCCGCCTCGCGGAAGGGGGTGGCCAGCCCGTAATACTGGAACTGGTCGATCAGCCCGAAATCGTTCGCCGCCGTGGGAACGATGTCACGCAGCGGGGTATAGGTGTTGCCATTCTGCGCGAACGAGGGGCGCGTGTCGTCGGTGTTGCCCGCGTCGGTGCTGTTCAGCGGTACCATCGGGGTGGAGAGCTTGCCCTCGATGTTTTCAAAGTCGTAGAACGCCGCGCCGATCTTCGCGCTCCAGTCCTTGCTGATCTTCCAGTCGGTGCCGATCTGCGCGGCGTAGAGGTATTTGTCCTGGCTTTGAAATTTCGAGGGGTCGTTGCTCGCAAAGTTAAAATCGGTGTTGAACACCGGGAACCCGCCGGCGGTGACAAACGGTGTAAAACCGCCGCCGACGTTGTAGCGGCCCTGCAAGGCCAGGCCGTCGAAACCGATATCATCCGCCCAGATGACCGGCGTGGAGAAGAACGGGTTGTCAAACCGCCCGATGGTCATTGTCAGGCCCCTGTCCGGATCGCCCACCTGATACTTGATGAATGCGCGGTCGAGCCAGATCGAATACTTGCTGAAGTTGCCGCCCTGCGCGCTGTTTGCGCCGCCAAGGGTCTGGTTTTCGGTCACCGGGTTGTCGTCGTTGCCGGTGGCGATGCGCAGGCCGGCGGTGAACCCGTCGCCCAAATCCATCTCCGTACCGAGACGCGCGCGAAGCCGGAAGCGGTTGCGGTTCTGGTCCACGTTGTATTCCTGCGGGAAAAGCGGGTTTGTGGGCGAAGTGTCGAAGGGCGCGCCGGTGTTGATGGCGTTGAAATTCGGGAACGCGCCGGTGTTGTCGTTGCCGTTCGGGTAGAAATCGCCTTCGTAGCGCACGCGGATGTCGCCGAAGAAGCGGAACCGGCTCACCCAATCGGGAATGGCGTTCGGCTCGGCCCATTTCTGGTCGCGCGCCTGCTGCATGACCTCGGTCTTCACCTGGTCGGCGAGCTGCTGCTTCACAACCTCGGGCACGTAAGTGACGCGCACGTCGTCACTCGAAGGGGGCTCGGGCGCCGCGGCCGCGGCGGCCTGCTGCGCATCGGCGATGGCCTGCTTGCGAGCGATGACCGTGTCCTCCTCGGCCTGCTTGATCAACTCCGAGGCGTCGTCCTTGGAAAGGACGCCCTTTTCCACGAGGCGGTTGATGAGATTGATGGTGACGTTCGTCGAAGGGGCCGGCTTTCCGGCCTGCGCGTTGTCGGCAGGCGGGTTGAAGAGCGCGTTATCGGCGGCGGGGGGCAACTCGACCACGGGGGCCGGCTCCGCTGTGGCGCGCAACGCGGGCGTGGTCGCCGGGGCGGCGGTTGGCGGGGTGGCGGAAGGGGCGACCGAACTCGGCGCTGGCACTTGCCCCGCATCGGGGGCCGGCGTTGCCGACGGCGCGGGTGTTGCAACAGCGGCTGCGGATGGCGCCGCGGAATCCGTCGGCGCGGCGGGATCGGCTGCGTAAACGATTGCCCCGACCGCAAACCACGCGATCAAGGTGAGGGCAACGGCCAGCTTCGGGTGTCGGGGACGTTCTTCAAAAAACAGGTTCTTGGTATTCATTCAAAAGGTGTGTTTCTAACGGTTGGCCTTCTGCGCGGTGAGGCGCAGGACGATCGGCATCGGCATGTCCGCAGGGGGAGCCTGCGGAAG
>DASZPK010000376.1:0-4215 GCA_035550335.1 Chthoniobacteraceae bacterium
AAGGAAGTTCCGCAAGCGCACAAAGAGCGCGCTTACCCGCAGGTTCCTCCGCCGGTTGCCTCATTGCCCGCCGGATGATTTCGCCTTGTCGATCGCATCCAGCACAGGCTCAAGCGACGGATCGGCCGCGATGATCGCGGCCCGGACCGCCAAATCCTTCGTCTTTTTGGCTTGCTGCAATTTTGCAAGCGCATCCTTGATGTCCGGGTCGGAATTCACTTTTTGGAACGCGTCGTGAAGTTTTGCCTGGTCGGCTGTCGTGAGTGTCACAGGCGCCGACGAGCCGGAAAGTGATGCCTCCGTCGCCTTGTCGACCTTGTCCAGAAGCGGCTCAGTCGAAGGATCGGCGGCGATCACTTTCTTGCGCATGATCGCGCGATAATCGTCCCACGCGCTCTTCGCGGAGGCTTGCGCGTCCACCACCTTCGGGTCGAGCATAGCCTTTTGATGGGCGGCTTTCAGTTTCTCCCTCTGCTCCGCGGTGATCGTGGGCGACGGCGCTCCCGATGGTTTTGCCGCGGCGCTGGAATCCTGGCCGCGGAGCGGAACGATGCAGACCGCGGAAAAAGCGAACAATGCAAGCAGCAAACGGAAGGTCGTGTTCATGGGATTGGGTTTTCGGTGCGCCAGCCTACGTCAATCGCGGATGAATTCAATAACAACGCGTTTGCGGGGCGCCATTCACTCCCGCGAGAGGAGTTCCTGCTGCCACGGCAGCAGGCGTTCGGATGCGGCAGCCGGGTCGGCGGCAAGCGCCTCGAGCGTGGCTTTGGGTGCAATCAACGAAGGATCGAGATTCAGCCCGGTCGCAGCCGCGTCGCGTTTCTTCTTGAGTTCCAGGAAGCGGCGCTCCTCCTCGGGCGTGGGGCGCGCGCGGGCGCGGCGGAGGATCACCGGCCACTCGTTCTGCGGCAGGGCAAGCGCGGTTTCCGCCGCGGCATAAAAACGCTTCGCGCGGCTCCCTGAAAGATGGCGGTAGGAAACGCGTTCGCCCGCGTCGAAGCGGCGCGCGGCTTCGATCAATTCCTCGTTGCGCAGGATGTGGAACGGCGGGCGGTCCACGGCCTTCGCCTCCTCGTCGCGCCAGTTCCAGAGCGCGCGCAGCAAGGCGGAGGCGCGCCCTCGCAATTCCACGCTGCCGGAAATGCGCCACAGGTTTTCGATGTCGCGCTCGCGGGTGATTTTTGAAGTCTGCACGGCCTTGGCGCACGACTGGACGAACCATTCCCAACGGCCCAGCGCGCGGAGTTCGCCCTCGAGCTTTTCCGCGAGCGGAAGGAGATAGCGCGTGTCGTTCGCGGCGTAATCCATCATTTTGTCGGTGAGCGGGCGGCGGGCCCAGTTTTCCTTCTGGGACGATTTTGCGAGCGTGATGCCGAAGTATTGCTGGACGAGCGCCGCGAGGCTGAACTCCAGCTTCCCGGCGAGCCGCGCGCCGATCATGGTGTCAAACACCCGTTCAGCCTCCATGCCGCCGGAACGGCGCAGCAGCCGCAGGTCGAAATCCGCCCCTTGCAAAATCAACTCCTTGCCCTGGAGCGCATGGAAGAGCGGCTCGAGGGAAAAGCCGGCGAGCGGGTCGATGAGGACATCCTGCCCGGGCAGGCTCACCTGCACGAGGCAGAGCTTCTCGAAATAGCAGTGAAGGCTGTCGGCCTCGGTGTCGATGGCCACCCGGTCGTGCGGCGCGATGGTTGCGACAAACTCGTTGAGTGCTTCGGGTGTGGCGATCAAGGTTGTGTTACAAACGTTAAGGGTCAGCGCAGCCCGGCCATGAGCAGCTCGGCATTGGTCCTGGTTGCCTTGAGGTTGTTGAGCAGGACTTCCATCGCCTCGACGGCCGGCAGTTCGGCAAGCCGGCGGCGGAGGATCTGGATGCGCGCAAGTTCATCGGGATGGTAAAGCAGCTCCTCCCGGCGCGTGGCCGAATTGAGGATCTGGATGGCGGGATAAATGCGCTTTTCCACGAGGGAGCGATCGAGGTGGAGCTCCATGTTGCCGGTGCCCTTGAACTCCTCGAAGATCAATTCATCCATGCGGCTCTCGGTCTCCACCAGCGCGGTCGCCAGGATGGTGAGGCTGCCGCCCTCCTCGACATTGCGCGCCGCGCCGAAAAATTTCTTCGGCTTCATCAACGCCTTGGACTCGACGCCACCCGACATGGTGCGTCCCTTTCCGGGCTGCATGTTGTTGTAGCCGCGCGAAAGGCGGGTGATGCTGTCGAGCAGGATCACGACGTGCTCGCCGATCTCGAGCAATCGCCTGGCCCGCTCGCCGACCAGCTCGGCCACCTGCACGTGGCGCACAGGGCTTTCGTCAAAGCTGGAGCTGAAAATCTCGGCGTCAACCGTCCGCTTCATGTCGGTGACCTCCTCGGGACGCTCGTCGACGAGGAGCATGATGAGGCGGATTTCCGGGTAATTCGCGCGAATGGCCTGGGCGATGTCCTGCAGCAAAATGGTTTTGCCCGTACGCGGCGGGGCCACGATGAGGCCGCGCTGGCCGCGCCCGAGCGGGGTGACCAAATCCATGGCGCGCGCGCTATACGAATTGCGCTCGATGTTTTCCAGGATGATCCGCTCGTTGGGGAACATCGGCGTGAGGTTGTCGAAATGCTTCGTCTCGGTCCACGTTTCCGCCGGGCGGCCCTCGATGGAGATGACGGTGTCGAGCGCCATGAATTTTTCCTTGTCGCGCGCGATGCGCAACGTGCCGGCCACGCGGTTGCCGGCGCGCAGGAAATATTTTTTTAGCAGCGCAGGCGAGACATACACGTCCTCGGCGCAGGGGCGGAAGTTGTAATTTGGCCAGCGCAGGAAACCGTAATTGTCGGCGCTGATTTCCAGGATGCCATCAGCCAGAAGATGGTCCCCCCTTTGCGCATGAAACTTCATGAGGTCGAGGATGATCTGGTGGCGCGACCGGTCGGGCGAGGCCTTGAGATGCAGGCCATCCGCCAGCTCGATCAGTTGCGGAAAGGGTGTTTTCTGTAGATCGTCGAGATGTATCTCGCGGGGCGCCTGGGACTTGGGATTTGCGGCCACCTCCGGGGTATTGGCGGGATTATCCATGGTGTTGCTTCAAGCGGGCGGCGAGCAGGGCGGCCTGTTCCTCCATGGCGCGTGCGGGGCCGTCGTTCCAAACGACGTGGCGCGCCTTCGCGATCTTGGCCTCGAGCCCCATCTGGGCGGAGATCATTTTTCCGGCGATGTCCCGGTCGAGTTTTCTGTTGTTTAACAATCGTTCCATTTGTGTCGAGGCACGGCAGGCCACCACGATGACCGCGTCGAAGAATCCTTCGCTTTGTGTCTCAAAAAGCAGCGGGATGTCAACCGCAAGCCACTTTCCCGCGCTGCCAGCGGCGCGCGCCCCGGCGGCAAGCGAGACCCAGCGCTCGCGGATGGCCGGGTGCAGGATTGCCTCGAGCGCACGGCGTTTTTCCGCATCGGCAAAAACCAGCTCGCGCAACCCGGCGCGATCCGGCTCGCCCGCTGGACCGAAAATGCCGTCCCCGAAAGTGAGCCGCACCTGGCGGCGCACCTTTTCGTCGGTATCGAGCAATTCCCTGGCGGCATGGTCGGCATCGAACAATTGCGCGCCCGTCAGCCGGGAGAGCAAGGCCGCAAAGGTCGATTTGCCCGTGGCTATGCCGCCCGTGATTCCCAATATGGGCACAGCCATTCGCAGCTTATTTGCCCATCGGGATGTCGGGGAGCGACGGGGTGACGGGAAGTTCGGGCGCTCCCAGCGTTTGCACATCCTCCTCTTTTTCCTCGTCCTCGTGGATGAGGTCCCCGGCGGGGTTGACGAGGTGGGCGGTCACAAACATCACCAGGTTGCGCTTGATGTGCTGGTCGACATTCGAGCGGAAGAACCGCCCCAGGAGCGGCAGGTCGCCCAAACCGGGCACCTTGTCGTTCACGCTTTGCACGTCCTCGCGCACCAGGCCGCCGATGATCACAGTCTGGCCGTCCCACACGCTCACGCTGGTGGTGACTTTGCGGGTGTCAAACACCGGCTGGTTGATCGTGTTCGCGGTAATGATGGCCGGGGGCTTGAAGCCGATCTGCGCAAACGGCGGCAGCGGGCTGTAAATCGGGGTGGGCGCCCCGTAAATCGGCGTGCCGTAGTTCACGAAGCCGTCAAATTCGACCACTTGGGGCGAAAGATTGAGGTCGATGGTCTCGCCATCGGAGCCAACCGTCGGTTCCACTT
>DASZPK010000377.1:0-6925 GCA_035550335.1 Chthoniobacteraceae bacterium
GGCTCCGGAACGGCGATCACCTATGACCAGGACCGCCTTTATGCAACAGTTGACGAGTATTTCTTCTCCGGCACGATGGCCACTACGGGCACCCAGCGCGCGAACAACGGCGCATTCATGACCGGCAGCATCGCCACGGGGAGCACCAGCACGGTAAGCGGCACGACGCTGCCGGTGCTGCCGCCGACTTTCCTGGAAAAGGCAAGGTTCTTCCTCACCGCGAACAGCAACGCCCCCGAGTTGAACGTATTCAACATGCCGCGCGTGAGCATCTGGCCGATCACGAAGACCGCGACCACGCTGGACAACCCCGACACGAGCAACTCCCAGGTGACTGCCACGATGACAACGTTTGACAAAGTGATTGCCTTCGACGCCACGGTGGGTGGCTCGTCCTCCGCGCTTGCTTCAAAGATACCCTTCTATTTCTCGCGCTACGACCCCTTCAGCCAGACTGCCGACTACGCCAACAGCACAAACAACCAGAACCTTTACGCTTATCTCCATAATTTGATGAACCAGCCGTTCCCCGGGCTGAGCGCCTCGGCGAATGCCACGTTTGTGAGGAAGTATCCCGCGGAGGACATCGGCAGCGCGAACCAGATCCTCACGGAGATTTACGATTACATCCGCATTACCAACATTGCTGACATGAGCGATGATATAATGGGTTCGGGCTCGTATGGCTCGAAGAGCTATACGTTCATCAACCCCCGCTACCTGTTCCAGGACCTGCCATGGTATGCGCTGACGAACATCGGGCAGGTTACACCCATTGTCATTCCTCCCACGGCGGTATCGGGAACCAGCGGCTTGAACACCACGACCTACACGCGCGGCATGGGCCGTATTATCATCCCCGGGGAAATGACGATGCTGATGATGAAGGAGGATGAGCGAATCAACTCCGGTGGGGAGACCGCGACAGTAACGTCGATCCCAGTGGCCAACGGGCCGTACAAGGGGACATGGAATTTGAAGAGCGGCAGCAACGTGCCTAATTACGCCAATGTGCTGCTCAAGGAACCCAATGGGCCGGGCACTGTCTACCAACTGCCGGAACCGGGGAGCCCGCCTCCCCAGGATTATCCGCTGGTTCCCGGCCCCGGCGGGCTGAGCGCCTCCAATCCGGGCCTCACGGGCACCACCTCGAGCGGGTCAAACACCTACGATCCGCGCAGCCAGACGAAGCTCCAAATCGTCCTCATGCCGTATGAATTCTGCCCGATGGCCGGCCACCCGGCGCTTGGCAACAACCTCCGGTTCCATTGGAATGGGTTGAACCTGCAGTTCAGCGGCACCGACTCGACGAAGCGCACCGCGGTCACGCCCCTCGCCACCTCGCCCTACTACTCCATGAGCGGGTCCCAAGGACAGGATTTGTATGAATCGGGCCGCATCGAGGCGCATAACTCGATGGAGTCCCACTTTGGCGGACCGATGGGTCCGAAGACGTTCATCGATCCCCAGCAATCCGCGGTCATCCCCAGCAATACGGGCGCTCCCCAGGATTCCATGTATCAAACCTTGGAAGTCGTGGTGGACGGGACCAATATGTCGGGCGCGTTCAACGGCTCGAGCCCCAACACGATGCAGATCCAAGGGACAGGGACATTGCAAATCGTGGCGCCGGCGATACCGATGACGTGGGCGGCGCGCGGTATTAACAATGACCAGCCGTCGATCGTCCAGACCATCGCATTTAACTGGCCGCAGACCACGGTCCAGATTCCCGCGCTTGCGACATACCCGATGGTCGGCCTGCAGGGGGGCACTGCCACGCTTTCCACGAATACAGCGACAGCGGAAATGCTCGCCATCTCCGCGACCAATTCCGGAACAACCAACCCTTCCCAAGTCAATGTGAAAATCGGGGCCTCGCGACTGAATAACTCGTCAGGTCAATATAATGGGGGTTACACCAGCAATGAGTTGTTCCCCAATCAACACATGCAGGACATCGCGCGTTCACTTCCGCTTTCGGGGACGCTCTCGAGCGGGGTCGACATTGCGGGCGATTTCCGTCTGGTTGCGGCCACTGGTTCCGTGCCATCCACTTGGTATCAGCCCATCCAAAACTATCCTGCGGGCACCTCGACGGCGGTGCCCACGATACTGAGCGCAAACGGCAAATACTCCGCGGCAACGATCCAGAGCGGAAGCCCGACTCCGTACTTTGACAAGACCCAGCAGTGGGCCTATGGCTGGAGAACGGCCATTTTCTACGGCGGCGTCTGGTTCGATGCATGGCCCCCGGGTCAACTCATCTCGAGCGGATCCACCGGCAATGTCACATCACCATTATATTGCGACAACCGGTACAGCCCCTACGTGCCCTGCGGCGTATTTGGCGCGTATAACTACGAAGGCTCGCCTGGCGACTGGGACAACGGGCAGGGGTGGTTGGTCGACGGAGCGTATTGCAACAAGCCCGATGAAGGCTGGGTACGGCACTTCAACGTGTGGCCCACTTATGCGTTCTCGGCGTCCAGCGTTGCGCCGTTTATCGGCCACGCTTTCAATTCGGAGGATTCCGCGACGGGGCTTCCCTCACTTTGGGCGCCGAACAGGATGATTTCCTCGGCTGTGATGTTTGGGTCGCTGCCGACCGGCGTGCTCGCGCAGCACCCGTGGCAGACGCTCCTGTTCCGCCCCGCGAAGAGTTATTTGCCTGGCGGATCGATGGGAGCGAGCAGCGGTGTGACGCACCCCGGGGCGGCTGTGGGAGGCGGTGGCGGCTTGAGCCCGCAAGACGGCTCGATTCCTTATCCGCCTTACTCGACGCTGCCCGACCACGCGCTTCTTGATTTATTCTGGATGCCGGTGGTGGATCCCTACCCGATCAGCGAGCCATTCGCGACCGCCGGCAAGGTGAACCTGAACTACCAGATCGCGCCGTTTACTTACATCACCAGAAACACGGCGCTTCGCGCGGTGCTCCAGTCGGTGAAGGTCACGGCCCTGAATCCCACGACGCAGGACAATATTACTCCCAACAACCCGACTCCCACGAATGGCGGTGTCTTGAGCACCGACTATAAAATCCCCGGTTCCAACGGGAATCCCTCCGATAACAACGACTGGGGTATCGGCAACGGCGGCGGCGTGGGAATTTGCGTGCGCCGGAACATCGACCTCGATGACACGATCAAGCAGATCGACTATCTGCGGTTCGGGTTGCCCGGAGCCTCGGTGAACAAACCGTTCATCACCGCGTCGGAAATCTGCGACATCCCGTTGATCCCGGCGGATCTCCCGACCGTGGGCGCGGCGCAACCTTATAACATCGCCTCGAAAATCCAAGGCGCCACCCCGAGCGGTTATGATTCGATCCTCGCGAGCTTCTGGTATGGCGGCGGCGCCGGCCCGACCTGGGGCCACCGGCTTACGGGCGACAACAGCCTCGAGCGTCCTTACACGATGATCTATCCGCGCCTCACCACGAAGTCGAACACCTTCACGGTGCATGTGCGCGTGCAAACGCTCAAGAAATCGGCCGCCACGCCGGCGACGGTGTTCAAGGACGGGCAGGACCAGGTTACCGGCGAGTTCCGCGGGTCGTTTGTGATCGAGCGCTATCTCGACCCGGCGACCACGGGATTTTACGTCAACGGGGGCCAGGTGAGCTTCACCCAGGCGATGGCGGCGAATTCCGGCGCCCAGCTTGGGCCTTACAAGTTCCGCATCATCAGCAGCAAACAGTTCGGACAATGATTACTCCAAATTACTCCACAGGCAGGCGCGCCCGCGCGCTCGTGCGTCGCGGCTTCACGCTCGTTGAGCTTTTGCTGGTGATGGCAGTCATGTTGGTAATCATGGGGCTGGTGGTTGGTTCGTTCAACAGCTTCAGCAAGGCGGGCAACCTGAGCGCCGGTGCGCAAAACTTTGTCGATACGTTGAACGAGGCGCGGCAGTATGCGCTCGCGATGAACCGCAACGTCGAGGTGCGGTTCTATTATCTGCCGGGCCCGACTGATGGCACCACGGCCACCGCGTATCGCGCGATGCGCGTGATTGTGTGCGATGCCTCGGGGAACACGAGCAGCAATAACGGAACGTCGACGGTATATAACACGGGGGCGATCGCGAACCCGGTCGTCCGGCTGCCGGCCGGGGTCATCATTTATTCGAGCACAAAGGCGGGAAGCTCGGGGACGTATTTCACGACCTTGGTCCCTGCGATGACGGGAGCGGGCCCGAGTTCCGCGCCGACGGCGGTGTGGCCCGGGTCGGTGACCACGAGCTTGAGGGGGACTTATGGCATTGAATATTTCCCGGGCAACACAAACCCGATCCCGGTCGCGTATGCGGCATTTCAATTCAAGCCGAGCGGCGGCACGAACCTTGATCCGCTCGGTACGGGCGGTTCGAGCGCGGCGAGCTCGGATAAGTGGTTCGTGTCGCTAATCCGCGCGGACGATCAACCCGATCCTTCAAACCAGAGGCCGACACTCAACTTCGTGACAGTAGTGGTGGATCCCGCCAGCGGTCGCGTGAGGACTTATCGCCCCGGTTCCTGAGTTACACTGGCGTAACTTAGGTTGCGACAGTGTCGGGATTAACCGCTTGGATTTCCCGCTGAATCTGGAGGCTTTCGCCGGTGTATTCCATGAATTCGATGGGGTTGCCGTCGGGGTCGTTTGTCCACGATTGCAAGGAGTGATCCATGCCGGTCTTGATTTCGGTCATCTTGACGCCGCGCGATTCCAGGGTGGCCTTGAATGCGGGCAAGCCGGTCACTTCCATGCAGAAATGGTTATACATGGTTCCCTTGGCCGGTTGTTCCAATTCGCCGCCCCATTGCTTGAATTTTAGTTTGCGGTCGAAAATCTCGACGAACGACGAGTCGCCGCATTCGAGGTAATAACCGAAGATTTCCCCGCCGGCGTTCTTGAAGGAAAACTTGACCGGGAGACCGATCTGCTTCGAGTAAAAATGGAGCATGCGGTCGAGGTCGTCGGTGACAAAGCAGAGGTGGGCGAGTTTTCGGATCATGGCGTGGAGTGATTTTTGATGAAACTGTGAGGGCTATTGCACCTCGTGGTAAGGCTTGCCGGATTGGTAAATCTTGATTTCGTTTTCGATATTCGTGGAATATGCGCTGGCGTTGGGAAACCGCTTCAGTGCTTCAAGAGCGTCTTGGGCGGTTTTCACGGCCTCCGGGAAACGGCCGGTTTCGGCGTAGGCGGCCGCCAGCGTCCGAAGGAGCAGGGGGTCGTTGCTGGTCTTTGCGTCATTTTCAATCAACTCCACCGCGCGTTTCCCATTGCGCAGCGCGGGGTTCGGGCATGTGGAGAGGAACCACGCGAGGTGGTATTTTGCGCTGGGATAAGTGGGCGCGATCTGGAGCGATTTTTCAAAGCTCTCCAGGGCGAGCTGGAATTCTTTTTTCTGGAAATAGGCGGAGCCGAGGCTGTCGTAAGTTTCCACATAGTGCGGCCCTATTTCGAGCGCCTTTTGATACTGCGCGATGGCGTCGTCCAGTTGGCCTTGCTCGGCATAAGCGGCGCCGAGATTGAAATGGGCCTCCTCATAGTTGGGCTTGAGCAACAGGGCATTTTTCCAATGCAGAATTGCATCCTCCACATCGCCGGTTTTGAAATAAGCCGCGGCGAGTTCGTATTCGGCCTCGGCGTAATTGGGGTTAAGTTCGAGGGTTTCAATGAAATAGGCGATCGCCTTGGGCAGGTCCTGCGTGGGGCCGGGTTGTGACAAGGCGAACCCGAGATTGAAGTTCGCTTCCGCGTAGTAGGGCCTGATGTCCAGCGCATGTTTAAACTCGCCTATTGCCGCCGACAACGCCTGCTCGAACTGCGGCGACCCGGTTGGATACCGGTTGGCTGCCTGGGTGTAAGCCTTGCCCAGGTTATAATGGGCGTCGGCGTAGTTTTGGCGATATTGAAGCGCCTTTTGATAGACGCCGATGGCGATATCGAGGCCGTCCTGCCTGCCGCTCTCCACGAACGCTTCGCCGAGGTCGATGTAGGCTTCCGGGTAGTCGGGGCGTATGCCGAGGGCCTTCTGGTAATGGTTGACGGCGTCCTGCAGCTTTCCTTTTTGGTCGAGCGCAACGCCAAAATCATCCTCCGCCTCCGCGTAATTCGGACGCAGGGCGAGCGCCTTGTTGTAATCGTTGAGGGCCCCCTCGAAGTCGCCTTTTTCAACCAGGGCGTTGGCCAGGTTATCGTAAGCGAGGTAATTTCCCTTGGTGACGTCGAGCGCGTGCGTCCAAAGCGATTCGCCATCATTCCAATACGAACATTGGATGCGCGCGCAAACGGTGAGTGCGGAGATTGCCGCGATCATCGACAGGCTGGCGATCCACCTGCGTTTGGGAAGCAGGGAGAGCAGGTCCCACCCGCCCCAAATCACAATGAGATAGAGGCCAATCGACGCGAGATAGACGAAACGGTCCCCTCCCGTGTAAAGGCCGCCGGCGCCCCAGCCGATGGCGGGCGCGAGCATGCCGAGAAACCAAAACCACCCGACGAAGAACCAGGGAAATTTTTTGAGGTTGAAAAATGCCGCCGCCGAGATCGCGCCGAGCAGCAGGAATGCGAAGGCCACGATCACGAACAAACCCGACTCCGCCGCCTGCGGGTAAAAAACCGTGAGCTTCACGGGCCAGAAGACGCGCATGATGTATGCGAGGCTCGAAACCAGCGCGTGGTTCACCTGCACGGGGAATGAAAAATTATCGAGCGAGTTTTCGATTTTCGACTGGGCGTGCACCGTGATCGCGAACATCACGAACGAAGCGGCGAAGAAAGGGATTTTTTCCGTGACCATGCGCACGAACACGGACGGGAAATCCTGGCGGTAATGCCCGTTGGCATCGGTGGAGACGGGGCGGTTGTAGCGGCTGAGCGGCCAGTAATCGAGCAGCAGAAGCAGGAACGGGAAGCCGATTAACGCGGGCTTGCAG
>DASZPK010000378.1:0-1534 GCA_035550335.1 Chthoniobacteraceae bacterium
AATCAGAAAAACGCCTCGTCAGCGTCACGACGGGGCTTTTTCCTGCCCGCTTCATTTTCCGCGATGCCCAAGAAAAAAACTCCGAAGCCCACCGACCAGCCCGAACTCCCGCTCGACCGTGCGCCGGATGCGCCGGAGGCGGGCGCGGATCGGGGCGACGAGGCGGCCGCGCCGGCGACTCCCCCGGCGGTGGACAACCCCGGAGCCACCGACGGCGGCAACGGCCACGACGGCAACGGCGGCGAACCGGCGGCGACGGCGACCGGACCGGCGCCACTCGCACGCAGCTACGAGAGCTGGTTTCTCGAGTATGCGAGCTACGTGATCCTCGACCGCGCGGTGCCGCATCTCGACGACGGCCTGAAGCCCGTGCAGCGCCGCGTGCTGCACACGCTGTGGGAGATGGACGACGGCCGTTTTCACAAGGTGGCCAACATCGTCGGCGCGACGATGCGCTTCCACCCGCACGGCGACGCCTCGATCGGCGCGGCGCTCGTCGGCATCGCGCAGCGCGGCTGGCTCATCGAGCCGCAGGGAAATTTCGGGAACATCCTCACTGGCGACGACGCCGCGGCCCCGCGCTACATCGAGGCGCGGCTCACGCCATTCGCGAAGGACGTGCTTTTCAACCCGAAAACGACGACGTGGCAGCTCAGCTACGACGGGCGCAACAAAGAGCCCGTCACCCTGCCCGCGAAATTTCCCGTCGTGCTCCTCGAAGGCGCGGACGGCATCGCCGTCGGCCTCTCCACAAAAATCCTGCCGCACAATTTCAACGACATCTGCCGCGCCGCGATCAACCATTTGCAGGGGAAAAATTTCCGCATCCTCCCCGATTTCCCGACCGGCGGCACCGCCGATTTTTCCGATTACAACGACGGCGAGCGCGGCGGCAAAGTGAAGGTGCGCGCAAAGATCGAGGAGCGCTCGAAATACCTGCTCGCGATCACCGAGCTGCCATTCGGCGTGACCACAAGCTCGCTCATCGACTCCATCCTCGCCGCGAACGCGAAGGGCAAGATCAAGATCAAGCACGTCGACGACAACACCTCCGACAAGGTCGAAATCCTCGTCCATCTCCCGCAGGGCTCCTCCCCGGACCAGGTCATCCAGCAGCTCTACGTTTTCACGAGCTGCCAGGTGCAGCTCAATCCCGCCGCGTGCGTCATCGTCCGCAATCCCAAGACCGGCGACGACAAGCCGCATTTCCTCGGCGTGCGCGACATCCTCAAGGCGAGCGTCGATGCGACAAAGGCGCTGCTCAAGCGCGAGCTGGAGATCAAGCTCGGCGAACTCGAACAGCAATGGCACTGGGATTCCCTCGAGCGCATCTTCATCGAGGAGCGCATCTATCGCCGTATCGAGAAATCGCAGACGTGGGAAAGCGTGCTCGAGGAAATCCGCGAGGGCTTGAAGCCGTTCACCCGCAACCTCCGCCGCGAGGTCACGGATGACGACATCGTTCGCCTCACCGAGATCCGCATCAAGCGCATCTCGGCCTACAACCGCTTCCAAGCCGGCGAAGCGATGAAAA
>DASZPK010000379.1:0-2390 GCA_035550335.1 Chthoniobacteraceae bacterium
CGAGGCTTACGGAAAGTTTCAACTCCTCCTTGCTCACTTCTTTCTGCTCAATCTGCGGGACGTCGGCCATTTTGCGCACCTCTGCGGGCGTGCGCAGCTTGTATAACATGAGCCCGCCGTCGAGAGGCGCGATCATCATGATGTCCTCGCGGTCGCGCAGCACCACCTTGCCGATGCCGACCTTGCCGCTCGCGCGCAACGCCTCCATGAGCAGCGAATAGGTCTTCGAAGCGACCGGACCGTCGGGCCCCACGAGATACGGGGATTCGTAAAGCGTCGGGTGGACTTCGTGGGCATCGATGAACCCGGCGATCTCAAGCACCTTCGTGCTCTTGAGTTTGACCTTTGCAAAATCCTCGGTTGTCACGATCACGTACTGCTCGGGCTCGAACTGGTAGCCCTTCACGATTTCCTCGTTGCCCAGCGCCTTGCCGCATTTCTTGCACTTCTTCTCGTAACCGACCGGGCCGTTGTCCTCCTTGTGCAACTGGTTGAACTTGATCGCCTCGCCTGTCTCGACGGCGTTGTAAATCCGGATGGGGATGGTGACCAGCGAGAACTGAATGTGACCTTTCCAGATGGATCTCATGGGATTATCGGATGTTTAAATAGTGTGGGTCCTGTTCGTGCAGGGATTAGAGAACAAGCATAAACCAGGCCGGAAGGCAATTCAAATCACGCTTCCATGTAGAGATCGGGCCGCAGCCGCAGGAAGACCGGCTCGCGCATCGTGCCGTCCGGAGTGAGGGTCATGTATTGGACTTCGCAGATCAATTTCGGCTCGACCCACGTGGAAAGCGTTTCGCCGTCAATCTTATCCTTCACGGGTTTGCGGGTGGTTTTCAGTCGCCGCAGTTCCTCGCTAACATTGTTTAACGCGCGCTCGTCAAATCCCGAGCCGGCTTTTCCAACGTACTTCAAGCCCCGCGGCGTGGCCTCCGCCAGGTGGAGCGCCCCAAAGTAGGATTCGCGGTCGCCCTTCCCCGGCGTGTAACCGATGATCACGCAATCCATGGTCAGCCGCGTTTTGATCTTGAGCCACGAATCGTTGCGCTTGCCGGGAGTATATTCGGAGGCGCGTTGCTTCGCCATGATGCCCTCCAGCCCCATCTCCCGCACGGCGGCAAGCAGTCCCTTGCCATCCTCCATTGCCTCGCTGATCCGGTAGGCAGTCCCTTTTCTCACGGCATCGGCCAGCCATTCGCGACGGCGAGTGAACGGCTCATTCGCGACCGCGCGCCCGTCGAGGTAAAGGCAATCGAAGAGATAGCAGACCGCGGGGCAGCCCGCGCTCGCGCGCGCAATCCGCGCCTCGCCTTTCTGTTGCATGCGGTGGATCACGTCGCCGAAGACCGGCTTGCCCTTCGCATCGAGACAGACGATTTCGCCATCGAACACCGCGGAGGTTGCCCGGAACGATTGCGCCGGGAGCAATTCCGGAAATTGCACGGTGATATCGAGGTGATTGCGCCCGTGGATGCGGACCTCGCCCTCATCAAGCGAGACCAGCGCGCGGATGCCATCCCATTTCACTTCGAAAAGATAATCGTCCGAATCCGGCAGCACTGTCGCCGCGCGCGCAAGCATCGGGTCGAGCGGTTTGCGGAGCCAGTCGGTCTGCGGATTGTCCACGCGCTCGAGCAACCATTCCTTTTCCTTCGTGCGGTGCATCCGGTATTCGCCGTTCAATTCGCGCGATTGCAGCCGGAAATAAAAGCCGTCCTCCTTCTCCTTCGTGATTTGGTAGCGGCCCTGCGCGAATTTCCACATCATGCCCCCGCCGTATTCACCCTTGGGGATCGCCCCATCGAAATTCACATATTCGAGCGGATGGTCCTCAACGCTTACCGCGAGGCGCAGGATGCCCGGGCGCGGCGGAAGCCCTTTCGGCAAAGCCCACGATTTCAAAACTCCATCGCGCTCCAATCGCAAATCGTAATGCAGCCGCGTGGCATGGTGCCGGTGAACCACAAATGCATGTCCACCGCCCACACCCTCCACGGCCTCGGGTTCGGGTGTTTTTTTAAAGCTTCGTTTGCGCGAATAGCTCTTGAGTTGCGCGGGCGTTTTCCGCGTGCGCGCGGGATCCAGCTTTTTCGCCCGCGCGCCAGCCGGCTTTTGCAAAGTATGCAGCGGCGTCGCGTACGCTTCCATCGCCTCCCACGGGTCACCCTCCTCCAGCACCCGCTTCAAAGCGCGTTGCATGTCGAATTCCGCCGGACTCCCGAGGATTTTCAATTCCTCCCAATGCAGCGGCGTCGAAACAGGCGCCCCGTTTATGCCTCGCAAGCTGTATGCCGCCACGATGGTCTGCGAAGTGCGGTTCCGGTAAATATCGAGGAGCATTTTCCCATGGCGAAGCTCCTTGGCAATGTGGAGCGTGAGTCCCG
>DASZPK010000380.1:0-2868 GCA_035550335.1 Chthoniobacteraceae bacterium
TCGCTTGCCCTGCCGCGCACGCGCACGAAGGCGCTTGCCCAGGAGGAAATCGACTGGCTCCGGCAACGCAACAGGGACGCGATTGCCGCCGGGGAAAAGGCGGCGAATGATGCCGTGGATGAGCGCAAATCCGATGCCCAGATTACCGCGGCGGGCCGCCGCGCGCGCGACAATTCGCTGGTGGAATCGACGCGCAAGCGGACTGAGGAATTGAAATCGGCGCTGGCGATCGCGCGGCATGGAGGGAAATGATGCGTGCGAAAGGGATGGCTTTGAGCGCGGCGGGTTGCGGGCGATGAGAATCGCGCGCGCGGCGCATTGAATTCGCGGCGGCGCGCCGTTAGATTCCCGCCATGCTTACGATCTGGTGCAATATGCAATTTTCCGGGCGCGCGCAGGAGTTGCTGAACGAGGGAACGCGCGGACATCGCCTCGTGTTTCCGGAGACGCGCACGCGGTCGTCGCTCGCGGCGGCGGGGAAGGACGAGGTGCTGGCGGCCGCGGACATCGCGTTCGGGCAGCCGGATGCGGAATTGGTGATGCAGACGCCGGGCATCCGCTGGGTGCATCTCACGAGCGCGGGATACACGCGGTACGATACGCCGGAATTCCGCGCGGCGGCAAAGGGCCGCGGGCTGCCGCTCACGAACAGCTCGAGCGTTTACGCAGAGCCGTGCGCGGAGCATGTGTTTGCGTTCATGGTGGCGCACGCGCGGCGGCTGGATATCGCGCGCGATGTGCAGCTCGGCGACCGCTCGTGGCCCACGGCGCCGATCCGGGAAAAATCGAGGCTGCTCACGGGGCAGAGCGCGGTGATCCTGGGGTTCGGGGCGATTGCGCGGCGGCTGGTGGAATTGCTCGCGCCGTTTTCGATGAGGATTTCCGTGCTGCGCCGCAGCGCGTCGGGCAGCGAGGGCGTGCCGGTCATCACTCCGGGGGAATTGCCGCACGTGCTGGCAGAGGCGGACCACGTGTTCAACATCCTGCCGGACAACGCGGGGACGCGCGGGTTCATGACGGCGGCGCTGTTCGACGCGATGAAGCCGGGGGCGGTGTTTTACAATATCGGGCGCGGGACGACGATCGACCAGGGGGCGCTGCTGGCGCGGCTGCAATCGGGGCGGGTCGCCGCGGCGTGGCTGGACGTGACGGACCCGGAGCCGCTGCCGCCGGAGCACGCGCTATGGAAGGCGCCGAATTGTTTCATCACGCCGCACACGGCGGGCGGGCACGACACGGAGTTTGAGCGGCTGGCGCTGCATTTCCTTGGGAATTTCGAGCGGTTTGTCGCGGGGCGGGAGTTGAATGACCGGGTGATGTAACACCCGCGCCACGCAGTCCTCCTTTGGGAGGTCCTTCGACTGCGCTGCGCTTCGCTCAGGATGACACCGCTTGCGGTGCGCAGTTTAACGCGCCGCTATACCTCCACGTGCGTCTCGCGGTTGGCTTCCACCATCATGCGGGCGACGTCGCGCATTTTGGAGCGGGCCTCCCAGCCGAGCCTGGCCTTCGCTTTCGACGGGTCGCCGCGGCTGATGGCGATGTCGGTGGGGCGGAAGAAGGCGGGGTCGGTCTCCACGTGCTCGCGCCAGTCGAGCCCGTAGGTGGCGAACACGGCGTCGACGAAATCCTCGAGCTTGTGGGATTCGCCGGTGGCGATGAGGAAATCGTCGGGCCCGGCCTGCTGGAGCATGAGGTGCATCGCCTCCACGTATTCGGGGGCCCAGCCCCAGTCGCGGATGATGGCTGTGTTGCCGAGCTTGAGTTTTTTCTTTTCGCCGCGCGCGATGCGGCCCGCGGCGACCACGATTTTTTGCGTGACGAACCGCTCGGGGCGCAGCGGCGACTCGTGGTTGAGCAGGATGCCGGAGCAGGCATACATGCTGTACGCCTCGCGGTAATTGGACACGGCCCAGAACGACGCGGCTTTTGCCACCGCATACGGGCTGCGGGGGCGGAAGGGGCTCTCCTCGCTGGCGGGCGCGCCGCCGGTGTCGCCGAAGCTCTCGCTGGAGCCGGCATTGTATAAACGGGATTTGCCGCCTGTAAAACGGAGCGCCTCGAGCAGGTTGAGCGTGCCGGAGGCGATGCTCTCGAACGCCTCGATCGGCTGCTCGAAGGAGAGGCCCACGGAGGTCTGCCCCGCGAGGTTGTAAATTTCGTCCGGCGCGAATTTCGTGATCACCTGCACCACGCTGCGAAAATCGTTGAGCGCCATCGATTTCAAGAGCACATCGTCGCGCACGCCGAGGCGGGCAAGGTTTGTGAGCGACGACATCTGGGCGTCGCGCGAGGTGCCGCAGACCTCGTAGCCCTTGGCGAGCAGCAGCTTCGCGAGGTACGCGCCATCCTGCCCGGTGACGCCGCAGATCAACGCTTTCTTCATTTCGCAGGATGATTGCGAAATGGAGTGGAAAGTGAAAGTGGAAAGTGACGGCGCGCGCGAGGGATTGGGGAGCGGGGTTTGCCGCCGCCATGCCGGGGTTTTCAAATTAGCTTTGCAGCGCGAGGGGAAAACGTGTTTGCTGAACGGATATGGCAAACAGCAAAGGCAGAGACAACGCCCGCAAACGCGCCTCCCGTCGCAGGAAAACAGAACGCCTCGCGGCCGAGAAGAAGGCGAAGACAGCCGCAAAATAATCCCGGGGTTTGCAGCCCGCACGGCGCGAAGAGCGCAGCGTTTCCCCGGTCCCCGCGCCCCCCTCGTTACCAAACTCCGTTTGGTAACGCGCAAGTTGCGAAACTCTGTTTCGCGACCTTTGTCATAGGGGGCGATGCCCGGATGGAATGCCGCAGTTTTGCTTGTGTTTGGGCGCGGTGGGAGGATGCTTGCCTTGAGGGGGGCAGAATGGAAAAATCCAAGTAACG
>DASZPK010000381.1:0-9070 GCA_035550335.1 Chthoniobacteraceae bacterium
GCAACGAAATCACCACCGCCACGCCCGACCTCATGACTGCCGCGCGCAAAGTCCTCGAGGGCCGCGGCGACGAAGGCACCGGCTGGAGCCTCGCATGGAAGATCAACATGTGGACCCGCCTCGACGACGGCGACCACGCCTACCTCCTCCTGGGCAACCTCCTCCGCGAAAAAACGCTCCCCAACCTTTTCGACAACCACCCGCCCTTCCAGATCGACGGCAACTTCGGCGCCACAGCCGCCATCGCCGAGATGCTCCTCCAAAGCCAACTCCACGACGAAGCCGGCGTCTTCGATTTGCAACTCCTCCCCGCCCTGCCAAAAGCCTGGCCCGACGGCAGCGTAAAAGGCCTCCGCGCCCGCGGCGGCTTCGAGGTCGACATCGATTGGAAAAATGGCAAGCTCGTCTCGGCGACCATTACCAGCAAAGGTGGCACGATTTGCAAAGTGAGCTACGCCGGCAAGGTGCTTCCCGTAAAGCTCGCCAATGGCGAACATACCCGCGTCGATTTCAATTGATCGCATGGAAATGTAAACAATGAGAAACAAACCCCGTCTCAAATCCCTCGTCGCCGCGCTGGCGGTTGCCACCGCATTCCACCAAGCTTCCGCCGGCGACCCGCAACCCCTCGTCAAGGATGGCCAGAAAATCGCGTTCCTCGGCGACTCCATCACCGCCAACGGCTGGGGAAGCCCCGGCGGTTACGTCCGCCTAATAGTCGACGGCCTCGCGCATGAAGGCGTGAAAGTCACCCCGATCCCCGCCGGCGTCAGCGGCAACACCTCCAGGGACATGCTCGCCCGCCTCGGCCCCGACATCCTCGACAAGCATCCCGATTGGATGACATTGAGTTGCGGCGTGAACGACGTCTGGCACGGCGACAAGGGAGTCGACCTGGAAACGTATAAACAAAATATAACATCCATTGTCGATCAGGCCACCGCCAAGGGAATCAAAGTCGTGATCCTCACCTCCACGCCCATCGGCGAGGACGACAACGCGAACAACAAAAAGCTCGCCGCCTACAACGATTTCCTGCGCCAGCTCGCCAAGGAGCGCGGCCTGCCCCTCGCGGACCTCAGCGCCGATTTTCAGGAGGCACTCGCCAAATTCAAACTCACCCCCGCCTCCCGCAATCTCACCGTCGACGGCGTCCACATGAACCCCGAGGGAAACATCCTCATGGCCGCCGGATGCCTCCGAGCATTCGGCATCCCCGATGCCGGATTGGAAAAAATCGAGACCGCATGGCTTTCCGAGCCCAACCTCGCCACCGTCCCATTGCAGGCCTTCAACGCGCGCTCCGACATCGGCATCACGCTCGGCCAGTACCGACAGTTGGCAAAAGCCGCGCAGGCACGCAACACCGACATCGCCCACCTCTGCGACACCCTCTGGCTCAAAGCCCTCTCCGAAGTGGTCCAGTCCCACGCGCAAGAGCCGCTCCTCGACGACCAGCAAATCCAAAAGGAAACAACCGCCCGCATGCAGGAAAAAATCGCCGCCGTGTTGAAGGAATAGAATTAAAGGTTGCGTCTAGTTCAAAATAATTGCGTCCACGCGCACACGCGCCGGCGTCGACTTCGGCACTTCGGGTGTTTTCTCCCCCGATACCAGCACACAGCGAAACCCGCAGTTGGAGCCCCGATATTCGGCGGGCGTGGAAGTGTCGCGACGCGAGGACGTAAGATCGCAGGTAAGGTCATGGGTCCAGTCCGATCCGCGCACCAGGGAATGCTGCGTGGCGGCAACCACACACCACTGGTCCACGTTCCCCGCCATGTCATACAGCCCGCAGGCATTCGCCGCAAAACTCCCGACCGGGGATGTGTTCACGAAATCATCCACGCCGACATCGGGTTTGAAGTTGCCTGCCCCCTTCGGCGGCGGCCACGCGTTCCCCCATGGATACTTGTCCGGTCCCACCGCCGCGCTCCATTCCTCATCGGTCGGCAAACGATAGGACTGGTCCTGCCCGATCTTCCCTTCCTTCCGCTCTTTCTGCGTCAGCCACGCGCAAAACGCCATCGCATCGTACCAGTTCACTCTCACCACCGGATGGTTCTCCCCTTGTTGAAAGCCGGGGTCCTTCCAACTCGCGTCCGCCCCGGGATTCGCCTCTGCAAAAGCGCGAAAGTCCTGCACCCGCGTGTCCCAAATGCACACGAGCGCCTCCGTTCCCGGCACCGGCACAAACTTCATGCCCAATGAATTCACGAAATCCGCGCCCACGCGTCGCACCCGGATCTGTCGCACCGCCCCCATCGGAATCACCGCCTTGCCAAAAATGGTTTTCACCGCGATCTCCGAATCGGCAAGCTGCCCGCTCAACGCGTCGCCATTCTGGAGGCTCACCTGCACGGCACGATCGGCGCCGCTGAATACAATCGAGGGCAACCGGGAAAACGGCACTTCCATCTCGGCGTATTGGGTCTTTATTTTGAATCGGTCGATCGACGGCACACCGATCACGCGCGAACCATCGGAGAGCTCGAACACCACCTCCACCGCGGGCACATCAGCCGCTGCCGCCGGGGCCGGCTTTTTATCCGTTGGGGCGTCCCCGCCCTGTGCCATCAAGCTGCCACCGAGGAGCAAACAAACCGGCCATGCGACTGACTTTTTCACGCGCATAGGGAATAGACGGGAAATTGGTTCGTTGATGTCTAATTTTTGGATGGGGATAATGCGCAAATATTGAGCAGGAAGTTTAGCGGACTCGGCGGCAACTCCTGGTCCTTCGATTCAAGCATCCACCCAATGATGTCCGCCAACCGTAAAACGTGACAGGAGATATTCGGCGGTCATCAGAAATCGGCGCCGCCACTGGGACTCATCACCGACATTTTCTTTTCAAGATCGGCCATCGCCTCGTTCGTCTTTTTCAGGCGGTAGGCGACGATCACCGGCTGCCAGTCGGGCGATTTGTCGCGGATCTGCTGGAGCAGGCCTGCTGCGTAACGGTATTTTTCCAACGCGAGCGTGGACTTTCCATCCCCATCGAGCTTCTGGGCCTCCATGACGGACAAATAGGCCTGGATGAACGTGTCACTCGGGGCCGCCGATTGCGCGCGCGGCATGGATGCCCCCGCGGAGTTTACCTGTCCGGTGTCCACCGCAACGTAACCAACCCGGGCGTCCTGGGTCGATGTCTCGTTGTTGCCGGAATTGGCAATGGTTCCTCCAGCGCCATTCTGATTTTGCCTTTTTTGAAATGGAACCATCAACGTCACGACGGCTCCTGCGGCAAGGATGACCGCGACACCGGCGACGATTGTTATTTTCGTTTTTGTCCATGCCATAAGTTTCAATGCTCCTTTGATGAGGGTGAGGGTTGAAGTGGAAGCCGTGCCCCCCTTCGCAAGTGCGGCGGCGGTTGCGGAATTTGCCAGTGCCTCCGGCGCTGCTTGAACCGAATTGGCGGAAATCGCACCGGCGATGATCTCCGGGGTCGAACTCACGCCGCGATTCGTGAAATATTTCCGCAGCTTCTCCAGCGCGCGGTTCACGCGTTTCCTGGCGGCGTCTTCATTCGCGCCCAAATCCGCGCCGGTTTCCCGCATGCTTTTGCCGTAGAAGAACCGCAGCACGATGGCGCGGCGGTCGGTCTCGTTCAATCCGGCCAGCGCCGCATCCAGCAGCGGGGCGATTTGCGTCCAGGCATCCGATTCCTTTTCGTTCACGATGGTTTGCATGCAAGCCTCCTGTTCACGGCGGGTGCGGCGGATTTCGCCGCGGATAAACGCCAGCGACACCAGCCGCGCGGTTTTGTAAAGCCAACTGTAGAGGACGGCGCGCCTGCTCAGGCGGCGCGATTTCCTTGCCAGAATGACAAAGACGGCCTGCGTGATTTCCTCGGCCTGATGCTGATTGCCCGTGTGGCGCAATGCGACCGAATAGACCTTGTTCACATGCCGCGCGACCAAGGCGGCAAAGGCTTCCTCGGAATCGCGCTCCACGTATTCCCGCAGCAGCCCGGTGTCATCCAATTCGTGCATCTATCATTAAATGCCGCCGAATGGGAAAAAGTGACATTTTTTCGCAAGAAACTGGAGTTTGTCCTTGCAAGGAACTGAATGACCATTTCCGGAGAACCCAATTTATCGCCCTTGGGCCGAGCCTTCCGGATTACTGCTGCCGCCGCTGGTACGGGGAGGCTCCCCCGGCATGAGGCTGGACATTGCCTCGAAGGCTTCCTGAAGACTCTTGTATTTGTCGGCTTTGGTTTCGGGAGATTGGCCAGGATCGTAACAGGCGGCACCGCGCCATCATGCGGTCCGTTCCCGGCAATCAAGGCTGCGGGTAGTGGCCTCTTTTGAAAATATCAAAAGAGGTCACTACCAGGCGGCTGGGTGGCGGCCTCGCCGGGCGCTGGCGACGGCTGCGCTTTCTCCTCGGTGTAATCCGCGGGAATCTGGAACTCGGCGGCTATTTTTTTCATAGGTGATCAGGGGTTGGGACGGGAGTCGAAGCGGGTGGCCCGGCGACCCCGGCGTCGTCGCCATTGCCCGTATTCGCCGCCTTCGTGTAACCCGCGGGAATTTGGAACTCGGCATCATCGACGGGCGCTTCCTTCGCCGATCTCAGCGTCACGGTGAGTATCTTCTCGCCATCGTCGGCTGCGATTTCCTTTTTCACCACCAGGCCGTCGATTTTCGAGGAGTCGGGAAAATCCGGCAATCCGGGCAGCATTTTCATTTGTTCGCGGATCGCGGCAGAATTCGGAATGTCCCTGGTCACCCAGAAAGTGTATTTCCCGCCTTTCACCTTCGCCGTGTAAATTTCCGAGTTGTTATCGCCCACTTTTTCCTGCCTGCCCGTGTCCGCAATCTCCAGCGTTTTCATCGCTTTTTCTCCCACGGTGAACACTGTATCCCCGGATAATTTCGTGAATTTTTTTTGCGCGTGGTCGAGATAGATGATTTTTTTGGTTTTAATGTCATGGATTTCGCTGAACCCTTGATCATCCTCGCGGTATTTTTCGCCCTTGATTTTCACGGTGACATTTTTCATGGAGGGGATTTCCCGGTTCGGCCCGCCGTATTCAACATCCACCACCAGGACGACGCCTGCGCGGGCGTCAAGCGAGGCGAGGACAATCACCGTTCCAGTCGTTAGCAATACGGCCACCCCGGCGACGATCGCCATTTTTGTTTTCTGCCATGCCATAAGTTTCAATGCTCCTTTGATGAGGGTTAGGGTTGAAGTTGAGGCCATCGCGCCCTTGGCCAGCGCGGCGGCAGTTACGGATGTTGCCAGCGCCACCGGCGCGGCCTGAACGGAGTTGGCGGAGATTTCCCCGGCAATGATGGCGGTGGTGGAAGAAATTCCGCGCTTGGTGAAAAAGCGGTGCAGCTTTTCCAGCGCGCGGTTCACGCGTTTCTTGGCGGCCTCCTCGCTCGCGCCCAGCGCCGCGCCGACTTCATTCAAACTGCGCCCTTCAAAAAAACGCAGCATCAGCGCGTCGCGGTCGGCCTGGCCAAGCCGCAGCATCGCCTCCTCCAGCAGCGGCGACATTTGTTTCCAAGCCGCATTGGCTTCGCTTCCTTGAAGGGTGGATTCCATGTAAGCCTCCTGTTCGCGCCGTTGACGGCGATGCTCCTGCTTGCGCGCGGCATTTGAGGTGTAACAAGCCGCGCGATACAGCCAGCCGGAAAGAATCGTCTTCTCGTTCAGCGAGCCCGCCTTGCGCGCCAGGATAATGAATACCGCCTGCGTGATCTCCTCGGCCAGGTGCGGGTCGCCAGCCTGCCGCAACGCCACCGAATAAACGAGGCTGGCATGACGCGAAACCAGCATCGCAAACGCGCTCTCGGATTGCTCGGCGGCGTATTGCCGCACCAGCTCCATGTCATCGGTCGTCATTCACCTATTCATGCACGCCCAAAGGCGAAAAGGGACAAGGAATTTAATCGTTGTTTTTCAATTCTTTTCACACCGGAAATGGTAAACATCTGCTGATAAAATTTTACCCCCTTCCCATTGACTTCACCACTACCCCGGCACACAATTATTTCGCATGTTTTCCCGCACGCCCGGGCGCTTAGCCTCACTCGTCGTATTCTCGTCCCTTTGTCTCGTGCTCGCCCACCGCGCAGCGGCCCAAGCCAATGTCACCATGTGGCAGGTCGATCTCCAGCACAGCGGCAACAATTCCCACGAAACCATCCTCACCCCCGCCAACGTCAGTTCCCCCGGCAACTTCGGCCTGTTGTTTTACCAGGTCATGGATGGCCAGACCTACGGCCAGCCCCTCATCGCCAGCGGCATCAACGTCAGTGGAACAACGCATAACATTGTTTACGTCTGCACCGAGCATGACAGCATTTACGCATTCGATGGCGACACCGCCATCGGCCCCACGGCGAACGCGATCTGGCACGACTCGCTCCTCCCCGCGGGCTGCATACCCGTGCCGCAGAGCGTCGTCGGCTCCGGCGACATCAGCATTGAGCTCGGCATCACCACCACCCCGGTCATCGACCTCAGCACGAGCACCATTTACATCGTCTCAAAATTCCAGCGCACCTCCGACTCCACCTATCACCAGTACCTCTACGCGCTCGACCTCGCCACCGGCACCACCAAATTCGGCAGCCCGGTCGAAATCAATCCCACCTTCCCGGGCAGCTCCACCGATGCCGTCGGCGGGGTGATCCCCTTCAGTGCCCTCCACCAGCACTCCCGCGCCGCCATGACGCTCTACAACGGCGTCCTCTATATTTCCTACGCCTCCCATAGCGACACTCCCCCCTACCACGGTGAAATCCTCGGCTTCAACGCCCAGACCCTCCAGTGGCTCCCCAGCCAGTCGTTCAACAGCACACCCAACGGCATGGAAGGCGGCATCTGGGGCGGAGGTGCCGGCCCTGCATTCGACAGCGCGGGCAACATCTTCGTCTCCATCGCCAACGGCTCATGGGACCAGAAAAATCCGCAGAACGGCACCGACTGGAGCGAGAGCATGCTCAAAATCTCCACCACCTCCGGCTCCGCCAGCCTCGACCAGCCCCTCCCCTTCTCCAACACGCTCAATTATTTCACGCCGAACAACTGGAACGCCCTCAATGGCGGCGACCTTGATCTCGGCTCCGGCGGCCTCTGCCTCATCCCCGACCAGGCCGGCCCCCACCCCCACATCATGGTTGGGGGCGGCAAGGGCGCGGTGCTTTACGTCGTGGACCGCGACAATCTTGGCGGCGAAAACGCCACCGACTCCGCCATCCAGGAAATCCCCGAGGTCGGCGGCGATTGGATCTTCACGACCCCCGCCTATTTCAACGGCTATATCTATTACTCCCCCTCCGGCGGCAACATGGAGCAGCGCGCCGTCGGCTACAATTCCGCCAACGGCGCCTACATCGCCGACCCGCCCATCAAGTCCAACGAAACCTTCAACGGCAAGGGCAGCGGCGCCTTCATCTCCTCGAACGGAACCAGCAACGGCATCGTCTGGGCGCTCTTTGGCACCGGCGTGCACGCCTACAATGCCGCCAACATCGCCGGAAACGCCATCTACACCGGCAACTCGACCATCCCCGGAAACATCACCCCGCAAAACACGAAGTTCAGCCTCCCGATGGTCGCCAACGGCAAGCTTTATTACACCGGCTACGATGGCAACAACAACGGCTACCTCCTCGTCTCCGGCCTCATCTCCTCCGGCTCCGGCACCCCCGCCGCGCCCAGCCTCGCCGTCGCAACCCCGGCCTCCGCGAGTTCCATCGTCGTCACATGGGCTGATAATTCGAACAACGAAACCGGCTTCAGCATCAAGCGCTCCACCTCCGCCGCAGGGCCCTTCATCCAGGTCGGCACCGTCGGCGCGAACGTCACCACCTACACCGACACCGGCCTCGCCGCCAACACCACCTATTACTACCAGATCCTTGCCTACAACGGTAACGGCGGCTCGAACGCCAGCAACGTCGCCTCCGCCACCACCTTCCCTTATTTCAACACCAGCGGCCTCGTCGCCTACTGGCCCATGGACGAAACCACCGGCAACACGGTGAACGACGCGACCGGCAACGGCAATACAGGCACCATCGAGGGAGAAGCGCTGCTGCAAGCCGGTCTCATCAACAACGGCGTAAATTTCCACGGCACCGGCCAAGCCGCCTCCAACGTCACGGTGAGCAACACCAGCACCATGCAATTCACCGCCAGCCAGAGCTTCACCATCTCCGCCTGGGTGAACCCCAGCGCCCTGCGCGGCTCCGAGGAAACCATCATCTCCAAATCCCGCGACCAGGGGAACTACTACGGCATCTGGATCAACGCGAGCAACCAGTGGGTCTTCCGCGGCCCCGCAGGCGACATCGTCGGCCCCACGGCCACCCAGGACACATGGACCCACGTCGCCGCCGTGCAGGATGGCGCCGCCGGCACGCGCACGCTCTATGTGGACGGCACCGTGGCCGCCACCGGCACCGCGCAAGCGGGTGACGGCGTGGGCAATTTGTGGATGGCGCAGCAAAATATCACCGGCACGTTCGAATCCTTCCCCGGCACGATTGACGAAGTGCGCGTCTACAACCGCGCCCTCGCCGCCACCGAAATCCCCGACCTCATGGCCACCCCCGTGCTCCAGGCCGTTTCCAGCCAGGCCCAAGGCACCGCCGGCACCTTCGCGCTCCTCCTCTATCCCGGCGCTTCGCAAACGGTCGAGCCCCGCAAAGGCTCCACTGCCGGCAGCTACTCCCTCATCTTGAATTTCTCCGCACCCGTCTCCGGCCTCTCCGCCAGCCTCGTCGCGCAAAACGGCGGCAACGCCACCGGCAGCGTCAGCTCCATCACATACGATCCCACAGGGCAAATCGCGACCGTGAATCTCACAGGCGTGGCGAACACCCAGTCCATGTACCTCCACCTCGCCAATGTCCCCTCCGGCTCCGGCGCACCCGTGGGCACGCAGGACATCCCCTTCAACGTCCTCTGGGGCGACTCAAACTCCAACGGCCTCATCTCCAATCTCGATTACAATCTCGTCCACAACAGCCACACCGCCATCGTCAACAGCACTAATTACCTCCTCGATTTCAATTGCAGCGGCGCCGTCGATGCCACG
>DASZPK010000382.1:0-2462 GCA_035550335.1 Chthoniobacteraceae bacterium
CATTGGCAAACAAGGCCATCGCGTTGCCGATCTGCCGCAGATTGTTTGCGCACTTCGTGGTGCGCCCGTTTTCGACGACCGCGGTGAAAGCCGGAAGCAGCAGCGCCACCAGGATCGCGACCACGACGATCACGATGATTAATTCGATAAGGGTGAATGCTCTCTTGGAGTTGGGGGAAAATGGTGTTCTGGTCACTTTGATGGCGGGGGTGATAAAAATTAACACTCTCCCCGCAGGGCGTCCAGTCCTTCGCTCCGATGGACGAGAAAAATCATTCAAAATCGTAAACCACGACCTTGATGCAATTCGGATTAAAAGTCTTTTCCACAAATTCAAGGTGCGAAGGATGGATCTGGTAGGCGTTTTCCGCCGCCTTGCTTTCGAATTGGACGCTGAGCGCCACATGGTAGGTCTGGTCCACCACGGCACGATGGCTCGGGGACATTTTGCCCACATGGAAATGGATGACGCCGGGAATGCCAGCGAGGTATTTTTTTGCGCCTTCGATCAACGCATCGGCGGCGTTCGGCTTTTCGGGATTAGTCCAAAAAATGACGACGTGGGAGAACATGGGATAAATTTGGTAATGAGCGAGCCGCCGAGCATGGGTGCGGGGCGGGACAGCGTCAAGAATTTCAAGTCCGCGCGACGTATACGGTGCTGGCAAAATCACACTCCAGCAGCGGATTGTGGAAGGTGACCACATGCGACCTCGCTTCGCCAAAAACGGCATGGAGCGCCGCGTGAAATGCATCGTCCGGCGGATCATCGGACCACATTGCAAAAATTCCACCGGGATGCAAATGGGCGGCCAGGCGGCGCAGGCCTTCGGGTTCGTAAAGCGCGGCGTTGCGCGGGTGCAACAACCGCCGGGGCGAATGGTCGATGTCCAGCAGGATGGCGTGGTACCCCTGACCGGGATGAGCCGGATCGAGGCCGGAACCGGGGGCTTCCACCAGGTCAAAGAAATCGCCATGAACAAAACGGCAGCGCGAATCGCCAGTCAGCTTCGCGCCAAGGGGCACCAGTCCGCTGCGATGCCATTGGATGACCTCGTCCAGCGCATCGATCACCACCAGGGAACGCACCGCGGGATTTTCCAGCGCCGCCGCCGCGGTGTAACCGAGCCCCAGCCCGCCGACTGCGACATCCCACGCCGTGCCCTCCAATTCCCCGAGCCCGAGATTCGCCAGCGCAACCTCCACTTCGTGGAACATGCTCGACATCAAAAAGCTGTCCCCGAGTTTGATTTCAAACACCTCCAGTCCGTCGAGCGACAGGATGCGCCTGCGCCGCAGGATGAGCTCGCCCAGCCGTGTCTCGCGAAAATCCAGCTCTTCGAAATTCGCGCTCATGGCGCGGCGGAGGCACGCGGCGCGCCGCCGTATTTGCGGACCACGCGGTCGATGTAGCCGCTGTAACATTCCGCGAGCGCAGGGCTTTCGATCATGAGGATGTTTTCCGCGTTGAACTCGGCGCTGCGGGAGAAATTGTAGGAGCCGGTGATGACGGTGTCGTCGATCACCAAAATTTTATTGTGCATGAAATCGTGCCGGCTCGTGGGGCTGTAAGGCGTCGAATTTTTACCGGCGAGATGCGCGCTGCCGATGATGTCGTGCAGCGCGGGGATTTTCCAGCGGTTGGACGGCACCCCTTGCCACTGCCGGTAGACGTCGGACATCTGCGTGCGGTCGTAAACGCCGTCCACCGGCACGCGCCCGGCGCGCAGAACATCGATCAGCGCGTTGATGAGCGTGCCGGAATTGAGCAGAAGGCTGCAGATGCGGATGCGGCGCTTCGCATTGGCGGCGCGCCTGGCGATTTCGGCGTCGATGTCCAGGCCGCAGCCGGGCGAGAACATCACCCGCGTGGTCGCGGGCGCGCCGGAGTAATTCATCGCCACCGGCGAGGTGCGGATGTTGCCGGTGGTTTCGATGTGTTCCTTCTGCCAGAGCTGCTCGAAGTCCTCGGTGTAATAGGCCGCTAGCGCCGGCGAGGCAAGGGTGACAACATTGTTTTCCATCAGTGTGAATGCGTCGTCGGTCATGTTTGTCGAGCCGGTCCAGACCGCCGCGCCGTCGCGCACGATGTATTTGTTGTGCATCAATTTCATCCCGCCGATGCGGCGGAACGGGAACCCGAGCGACTGCACGAACGCCCCCGTGCCCGACGGCGCGGGGTCCTGCCCGGCGCTCACATTCGGCACCGGGGCCTTGTCGGCGTCGTAGCAAATCCGGATTCGCACCCCTGCGGCGGAGCGTTCACGAAGGGCGGCGAGGAGCGGACGCTTCAGCGCGTCGCTGAAGCGCATGTCGTAAAACGCCATGTCGAGGCTCGTCCGTGCCGCGGAAATGAACGCGACCAGGCGCGCCATCACGGCATCCGCCGTTTGTTCGCCTTGGGCCAGAAAGAAAACGGAAAGATCGTCGGGGGGGATTTTGTCCATGTTTATGGCTCCGGA
>DASZPK010000383.1:0-4420 GCA_035550335.1 Chthoniobacteraceae bacterium
AAGCTGCCCGATGTGGCCTATGACCGCCTGACTTTGTTGATGCACCATGCGCAGGATCCCGACGAGACCGAGCGCGAGGCGCTTCTCTCGCAGGTGCTCAAGTTCCAAAAGGATTACCCGACCGACCATCGCAACGGCGACCTGCTCGTGGCGGTGGCCACGGCTTACGACGACGACCCGCAGAAGGAGCGCGACCTGCTCAACCAGGCGATTCGGTACGCCAATGCCGATCTCAAGGCGGAGATCAGCGACGACCTCAAGCGCCTCGAAATGGTGGGGCGTCCGCTGAAATTGAAATTCGATTCCGTGCAGGGGCAGGAGATCAACATCGAATCCTACCGAGGCAAAGTGGTGCTGATTTATTTTTTCGCGGGCGGCTCCCCGCCATCCGTGATGGGGTTGGGCCCCGTCAAGGAGATCGCCGATGGGCTGGCCAGGACCGGCGAATTCCAGCTTTTGGCCATCAGCCTCGACGACAAAAAGGAGATGCTCGACACCATCTTGAAAAGGACCGGCCTCAACTGCCCGGTGTATTTCGATGGCAAAGGCTGGGACAGCGCGCTGCCGCGCTCGCTCGGCATCAATCGCCTTCCCACGGTGTGGCTGGTGGACAAGCACGGGAATCTCCGCGTGCTGAACGCCATCAATAATACCGAAGCGCTGGTGCGCGGGCTGATGCGGGAAGAGCAGTGAAAGAATGACGAAGCACTAATGACGAACATGCGGACCGGGCGCGCCTCCGGTTCGGCTTTTTCGTCATTTCTCCGCCCAAGTCGAAGTGAAACGAAGGGTCTCGTTTTCGTAAGCCCGCTTTATTTCCCGAATGGCGTTACCGTAGACGTAGTGATTTTTGAAGGTGGGGAATTGCGAAGCGAGCGCGTGTTCGATTTCCGACTCGTCATACGGACGCGGTCTTTCTGGTGTCCTGCCTTGCGCATCGGGCGCCATGGGTTGAAAATGGCGCAGGAGCCTGCCTGCAAGTTGCATACTGGTGTTGGGGGCGAACGTGAAATCCACCAGATCGCAATAAAGTCCGTGGTTGTGTCCCCAAAAACAGAGCTGCAAGGGACTCCAGGTCATTGCAAAAAAGCTCCCCAGCCAGTTTATGTGGGAGTCATTTTTGTTGATGATGAATCCGAAGCAACCGATCCATCCGCACGGGATATACCACCAGTCCGGCGATTGAAGGAGGCCGGCTGGCTCATAAACGTAAGAGGCGTCCAATTCTCGTAATTCGGCTTCAGTATAATTTCCCCTCTCTCGATTATGCCGGCGCAAAAACTCCCGCCACCGGTTGTCCGCCAAGCTGAGGGAAGCCTTATCTTCAGGATCTTCGGGCAAGCCGCTTTTCAGGCCAAATTCGGCGCATAAGTCAGCCACGGTCATGCGATCAGGATGGCAACGTGGGCACACGCCGTCACCAAGCACAATCTCAGCGCCGCACTCCTCGCATTTCATGGTGCGATTGGTAAACCGGATTTACCACGGCATCAAGCCATCCCATCCTTTGCGCTCTTCGCGTTCTTTGCGGTAAAATCCGTTTGGACTCCGTTTGAATAAAACCGCGCGGAATGCGGTCTGTGGATTACCTATGGCGGTTGCGGCATTTACTCGCGGGGGCGGATGTGGTAAGCCGGTGGACATGAATCCCCCGCGTCTTTGGCAGGCATTCGGTTTCACGGGCGCAATTGTGGCGGTTGCCATTTTTTTATGCGCGGCGGCCGGGAGCGCGAGGGGGGATGATGACAATTCCTCCGGCTCGGCGGATTGGCCGCTCATCGGGGAAAAGGCGGAGCGGGCGCTCGAGAAAAATCCCAAGGACGAACAGGCGTGGTCGGACCTCGTGCAGGCGCGGATCGAACTCCGCGATTACGACCGCGCGGAGAAGGCGCTTGCGAACTGGCGCGCGAAGGTGCCGCATCCCTCGCCCGATGCGGACAGGAAGGAGGCGGACCTGGCGCAGGCGTTGAATGACGATGCGCGGACGATCCGGGCGCTGAAGCGTTACCTCGCGGAGGACCCGAAGCATCCGCGCTCATAGCGCGAACTCGCGGGGGCTTATGAGGACGGGGCGGATTGGAAGGACGCGGCCGATGCGATTTCGCAAGCGGTGAAATATTCGGGCGACGCGGGCGATTACGTGACTCGCGCCCATTACCGGATGCGGTTGCGCGACTGGCAAGGGGCGGCGGCCGATGTGGACGAGGCGAACAAGGCGGACGCGACCAACGAAAGCGTGAAGGCGATCTATCCTCTTTTTGAGCGCAAGGAATTGTGGCTGCCCGCGGTGGAAAAGCTGGAGGCGTCGATCGCGAAGGATCCCAAAAACACGGGAGCGCTGCTCGACGAGGCGGAGCTTCTTTCCAACGAGGGGTTCTTCGACCCGGCGCGCGACGACATCGCGGCGGCGCTCAAGGCGGACCCGAAATCGTTCCGGGCGCGGGTGTGGGGCGGCGTGCTCGCGTGGCAGAAGCACGACGAGAAGCGCGCGGGGGAGGTGATGGAATTGAACGTGGACGAGCTGCCGAAGAGCTTCGGCAAGGACCTCAAGGCGGCGGATGCCTCGCCCGACCCCGAGGTGCGCGCGGAATTTTTGCTGAAATACAAGCAGCCGTGGATGGCGTTCCAGGAGGTGAAGGGGGTGGACGGCTCGGTGGCGAAGGGGCGCGCGCTGTTGGCGTTGGACGACATCGCCGAGGCCGGCCCGGCGGTGCGGCGCGCGGTGGAGGCGCACCCGCAGGATGCGGCGGCGTGGGAGGCGCTCGCGCAATTGGAATTGGAGAGCGGCAACAACAACGAGGCCATCGCGGCGGCGGAGCGTTCGCTCAAGCTGAAGCCGTCCGACACCGCGGAGGAAACGCGCAGGGACGCGCAAACGAGGCTTGGAAAGAAATGAAAACCACGGACGCGGATGAAAATAGTTGTTCAAACAGATTCGCGGTTCACGCCGGTGGTCGTTCGCGGTCGCAGTCCCCGACGCGGGCGATTGAGGGCAATCGCCCCTACCGGTTGCCGCACACGCTCTGGCTGATCATTGCGATCCTTTTGCCGATGTGCTGGAACGCGCGCGCGGATGATGCGGATGCGAAAAAGAACGCGGTGCAGGTTTTCGGCGACGCGAAGATTGCCGCCGGGGTGAAAATCACGGTGAGTTTCCCGACGGCGATGGTGGCCGCGGGAGACATCGGCACGGAGGCGAAGACGCCGCCGGTGAAGTTCGAGCCGGCGCTGGAGGCGAAATTCCTCTGGAAAAGCCAGACGGAGGGGGAATTGACGGTGGTGAAAGCGCTGCCCGGCACGCAGTTCAAGATGATCGTGCCGAAGGGGCTCGCCGATCTCGATGGCAGGCCGGTGCGCGACGCGGGTGCGGAGGTGTTCACGGCGACTTCGGAGCCGTTCATCGCGAGTTGCGACCGCGCGACGGGAAGTCTGCCGCGGCGCCCGGCGGTGTGGGTGGGGTTCAATCGCCCGGTGAAGGCATCGGATTTGCCCGACACCGCGTGGTTCCAGGACCGCGACACCCGCAAGCATTACCCGGTGGAGGTGGTGCTCGAGGAGGACCAGCAAAAGGCGGACGCGGTGATGCAGGCGACGCTCTCGCCGAAGGAGGACCTGCCGGGAGGGCACGCATTCGACCTCATTATCGAGGGGATCAAGGAGACGGAGACGGGGACGCCGTTGCAGCAAATGGAGGTGTGCCCCCTCGGTGAAACGGAATCGCTCAAGGTGGCGAAGGTGGCGGCGTTCAATTTCGCGATGGAGAAAAAGCGGATCGAGGTGGATTTCGACGACGGGCAGACCGTGGATCCGGCCGAGGCGCGGAAGATCAAGATCGAGCCGGCCGTGCCCGGGGTGGCGGCGCGTGCGGACGGGGATTCGCTGGTGTTCGAGGGGGATTTCGACATCACGAAGCGCTACACGGTCACGATCCCGGCGGACGTGACCGACACCGACGGATTCCCGATGGCGGCGGAGAGCAAGTGGGGCGCGAGTTTCCGCGCGAAAGCGCCGGCGCTCATTTTTCCGGGGGAGGATTTGCACGAGCGTTCGGCGCTGGGGCTGAATTTTTCGTTCATGCAGATCAACACAGGGCCGCTGGAATGGAAGCTGGCGCGCGTGCCGCCGGAGAAATTGTTCGCGATCAGCGGGCGCGTGCGGGAGTTCACGGAGGAGCGGCGCAACCCCGCGACGCATGACGAGATGCTCGACCCGAAGACGGAATACCCGACGTGGAAGCAGACGGAGCTTTTGATCGACGCGGCGAAGCTCGAAGTGGTGGCGCAGGGGAAATTCGACGCGTCGCCCGCCGAGGCGGATACGCTGCGCGAAATCCGGTGGAAGCCCGGGAAGGCGCTACCGGCGGGGGCATACGTGCTCGAGGTGACGGGCAAAAACGCGCAGGGGAAAATAATGGGCAACC
>DASZPK010000384.1:0-2101 GCA_035550335.1 Chthoniobacteraceae bacterium
AAAAGCTGTGGACCTGCTTCGGCGTGATGTTGGCGATCTTCGCCTTGGTGTGGAGGCCGTCGGTGATGATCCCCGCCTGCGCCCCCGTGAGCGACACGGCCTTGTGCCCGAGCGCGTTGATCGCCATCGCCGTGAGCGCGATGGTGGTCTGCTCGCCGGTCGCCAGCAACACATCCATCTCCCGCTCCGAGGGCGTCTGGTTGGGTGAGACTTCCTTCGCGAGCCGGATGAGATTGTCCGTCACCCCTGACATCGCCGAGACCACGACCACGACCTTGTTCCCCGCCTGCTGCGTCGCAATCACGCGCCGCGCGACATTCTGGATCCGCTCCGGGTTGCCGACGGATGTCCCGCCATATTTCTGCACGATCAAACTCATAAACTCATTGCGCCCTCAAATTTAAACAGCGCGTGGCTCGCGCGCTCCTGGGAGCGCACGCGGCTCGCGTGCAGCGCTCGGCGGCCCGCCGAGCGCACCTCACAGCGTACCGCTCTCAAGAAGGACGTTCTAATTTGAATGGACGCGTTTTTTGTTTCGCGCAACGCGCTGCCGGACCGCACCACCCTCGGGTGTTTGCGGCGAGCCGCCGCAAACAGCACGCGAGCCGCGTGCGCTCCCCGGACATTCGCCGCCACGCCATCCATGATTCGTTCGTTTTTCATCGCGGCGTGCTTCACGAATTGATGAGCCTCAAAATCTCGCCCTTCTCCGCCTTCGCGGGGATGATGGAGCCGCACTGCTCGCGCGCCACCTCCGGGTCCTTCAATCCGTGACCGGTCACGGTGCAGACGATCACACTCCCCTCCGCGATGCCGCTCGCGGGGAATGCGGCTTCGCGTCCCTCGATGCACTTGAACAATCCCGCAATCGAAGCCGCGCTCGCGGGCTCGACAAAAATCCCCTCGTGGCTCGCCAGCCACCGCTGCGCCGCGAGGATTTCCTCGTCGGTCACGATATCGACCGCGCCGCCGGACTCCTTCATCGCCGCGCTCGCAAATTTCCAGCTCGCCGGGTTGCCGATGCGGATCGCCGTCGCCACCGTCTCGGGAAAATCGACCACCTTGTCGTGAAAAATCGGCGCCGCGCCCGATGCCTGGAAACCGACCATCTTCGGCAGCTTCTTCGATTTCCCGATTTTCTGAAATTCGCCATACCCGCGCCAGTAAGCGGTGATGTTCCCCGCGTTCCCCACCGGCAGGATATGGATATCGGGCGCCTCGCCCAGCTCGTCGATGATCTCGAAGGAAGCCGTCTTCTGTCCGTCGATCCTAAAAGGATTGATGGAATTGACTATGGCGATATTTTCGGTCTCGCCGATCTCCCGCACCAGCCGCAGCGCGTCGTCGAAATTCCCCTCGATGGCCACGACCTGCGCGCCGTACATGAAACCCTGGGCCATCTTCCCCATCGCAATCTTCCCCGCCGGCAGCAGCACCACGCACTTCATCCCAGCGCGCGCCGCATAAGCCGCCGCCGACGCCGAGGTATTCCCCGTGGAAGCGCAAATCACGGCATGGGCCCCGTCTTCAGCGGCCTTCGAGATAGCCATGGTCATCCCGCGGTCCTTGAACGACCCGGTGGGATTCAGCCCCTCGTATTTCACATAGACCGTGCAGCCGCGTCCCACGCGCTCGCTCAGGCGCGGGCTGTGGATGAGCGGCGTCGAGCCTTCGTTGAGCGACACCACCGGCGTCTTGTCCGAGACGGGCAAATACTCGCGATAGCGGGCAATGACGCCTTTATCGTGCAGGGTCGTCATTTGTTGAAATTCTCCACGCGGATGAGCCGCGGTTTCTTTTTCACGCAACCGAGCGCCGCGATGCGCTCCAGCGCCTTCTGCATCTGCTCGCTCGTCGCGTCGTGGATCATGAGGACGAGCTGGACATCCGCCTCCTCATGCGCCTCAGGTTGGATAACCGACGAAATGCCGATCTCATTCTCGCCGAGGATGCCCGCGATCTGCGCGAGCACGCCCGGCTTGTCGTCGACCGAGAGCCGCAGATAGTATTGCGAGGTCACCGAGGAAATGCATTTGCACTTCCCATAAAGCTCGTGCGGCGTGAAGCCATACCCGCGCCGCGGCGTCTCGATGGCAAGCGC
>DASZPK010000385.1:0-1775 GCA_035550335.1 Chthoniobacteraceae bacterium
CTATCCGCTGGAGGTTTCCGTGCTCGAGGCCCGGGACCGGCTGGCGGCCGCCCCCGGGCGCACGCAGCTGATCGACGTGCGCGAGCCGTACGAGGTGGAAATCTGCCGCGTGGCGGGCTCCGTCTTCATCCCGATGCGCCAGATTCCCGCGCACGTCGGCGCGCTGCCGCGCGACCGCCACCTCCTGATCTTCTGCCACCACGGCAGCCGCAGCCGCGGCGTGACGGAATTCCTCCGCGCCAACGGCTTCACCGCCGTGAGCAACGTCGCCGGCGGCATCGCCGCCTGGGCCGAAGAAATCGAACCGGGAATGCGCCGGTACTGACTGGGAAATGTACCGTAGCAGACGACGCAACAAGGCTGAGCCTGGCTGCCGTCCGCGGGATCAAAATCTCCTTCAGCGAGTTTAACTCCATTTGGGGCGCGTTCGTAGCCGAGAAGCTGATCCGGGCGTTTTCCGCCTTTTTGGCACGCCGATCTTCACCGCGCTCGGGTTGGTTCGCGCGCTTCACTCCATCTTCAGCCTGGGCGACAAACTGTGATTTGGGTGGAATGCGGGTAGTGAATGAGATCGTGGAAAATATGCGGTTTGACGTGAACAAAAGACCGCTGAAGCAGCAAAAGATAATCGTCCTCCCGGCGCACGTATTTCCCCCTGTCCATCGAGGTCAGCCTGGCAGCGAGCCACCCCTGGCCATGACTGTAGATGGGATCCATGACCACGAGACGGCCTCGATCACTGAGAAAGGACGGAATCAAGGACAGCAGCGACCGACACTGTTCATCATTCAAGTGGTGCAAAAATCCGCCGAGATAAATCAAATCGAACCGTTCACCCGCGAAATGAGCGGCTGCGGTTTCAATGCCCGCTTGAACAAAGCGGTATCGCGGAGGGGGGAGCCGTTGGCGGGCGTGCGCAATGTACTCGCCATTGATGTCGAGCCCCGTGTACCCCGTCAGCAATTCCTGCGGAATGAATCCGATGATTTCGCCTGTTCCGCATCCGAGATCCAAAAACGAGCGCGGCATCCTGTCGCTGAACGCGATCTCGATGACCTTGCGTTTGACGTTCGCGGTTCCAACGAGATTTTGGACGGCGTTGTAAACGAAAGGAACCCGCAGGATGTGATGAAGGACCGTGCGAAACTCTTCTTGCGCCATCGGACGATACTGGCCGCCGCCAATTTTGCATTCAATCCAACTCTGGCGGACTTAAGGACGCCATAGGATCGGCCCGCTACACTTTCAGGTCCGAGTGGGCAGCGACGTAGGTACGGACGTAGTCGGCGAAGCCCGACTTGAGCCTGCTGGTCACCGTGTCTGGTCCGACTTTGAAACGTGTGGCGTCGATGGCCGCGACCGGCGTGATATCCTTGGTCGAGGAGAGCAGGAAACACTCGCTCATTGCCGCGAATTCCTCCGGTCGCACCCCGATCTCACGGATTTTGACGCCGGCCGGGCCCGCAATCTTCTCCAGCACGAGCGAGCGCGTGATGCCGCCGAGGATGCCGGCGGCCAGGGGCGGCGTGAGCAGTTCCCCGCCGCGCACGAAGGCGATGTTCGACACCGCGGCCTCCGTCACTTCGCCCGCGAGGTTGAGCATCACCACCTCGTCCGCCCCGCGCGTCCGGGCCTCGCGCAGGCAGAGGATGTTGTTGAGATAGTTGCCGGTCTTCCACGCGGGGCTGAGGCTCTCGGCCGGGTTGCGCCGCAAACTCGTGGCCAGCGACAGGCGCAATCCCGTGCGCAGGGCCTCGGGCGCCACGGCCGGGCAC
>DASZPK010000386.1:0-14243 GCA_035550335.1 Chthoniobacteraceae bacterium
GCTTCGTCCCTGACGGCGGGCGGCTTGGAAATCCGCCCCTGCCGGTCGCCAGCGGAAATGTTTTTCGAATTCGCAAACCTAATCCCCGAACGCCAGCTCCTGTCCCCCCGCGAGATGGAATTCCCACAGGTAAAACCGCGCGATGGGCTTCGATTGATTCATCAACCACATTGCGGGCGAAAGCACGATCCCCCCGGCGCGAAATGCCCCGGATGACGCGCCTCTCCTGCCGATCCACATGTAACGTGGGCTCCAGCCAAAAGTATCCACGCCGAGGGTGCCCCTTCCCGCCCGCGAAAATTCCGCCGCGAGAAATCCGGGGAGCGCAATCAATGCAACCAACAGGAGCACCGCCGCGCCAAGCGCAGCCTTCGCGGCCCAGACGGAACTCCCCGCATTGGGTTGCGTGGGGAAGGAGGCGTCTCCGTGTGTGTCGGAAGGGGGATTCATTGGGTGCGGCGGCTTGGGCATGATTTATTGAAATTGGAAATCGTATTCCATTCCTCAGCCGAGGCGGTATTCCCACTCGTAAAATTCGCCGATTGGCGTGTGCCCCCACAACCAGATCGCTGGTGCGAGCATTATGGTCATCACGCGCCAGGCCGGCGGAACCACGACTCCACGCCCGGGCACACGTCGCCCGGCGAACCCCGCCTTGGAGACTTCCGCCACCACAAATCCTGGCAGCAGGAACTCCACCACTAGCACAAAAACCACCGCGCCGAGCGCCGCCTTCGCCCACGCGGAATCCGCGCCGCGTTGCGCGGAACTCGCGTAGCGTGGAGCGGGAGCCGGCGGGCCTGCATCAGCGGGGGAAGCCATGCCGCCAGAATGAGATTCGCCGGGCGAAGAAGCCAGCGCAAAAGGTGTCGTCATTTCTCGTGAAGCCAGCGGATATCGAATCCGCCCGCGACGCGGTATTCCAAAAAAGCGCCGGACGCCACTTGGGACTAATTAGTCCAGCGGCACCCGCCGTCCGCCGGCGATGTAATATTGCGAGAGGTAAAAGCGGCGCATTGCGCGGGAATGTTTCATCACCATGCCGGAGGGGGCGAGGAGCAGCAATTCCACGCGGTATTTCAATGGCAGCGACCCGCTCCAGCCCGGAGTGGAATGCCGCATCTGCCACGGCAACACCTCGCCCCAATCTCCATCGCCTTAGAAGCCGATGTAAGAACCGTCCATCCGCGAAAATCCCGCCGCGAGAAACCCGGGAGCACGAGCAGCGCCACAAGTGCGAGCGCCACCACACTGAGCGCGACCTTCGCTCCCCACGCGGAATCCGACGCGCGTGGAGCGGGGGCGTCCGTTTCATCGGCTGGTAATGTCATGGACTATGATCTTGCCCCCCTGCGACATCGAATTCCCACTCGTAAAAATCGCCGAGCGTACGGTAGCGTCTCGACAGCCAGTCGGCGGGTGCGAATATAGATTCCAGTACGCGATTCAAGGTGGCCTCGTTCCTTATGGCCCTCGAGAATCCCGCCGCCACAAACCCCGGGAGCACAAACTCCACGAGCAGCAGAAACACCACCACGCTGAGGATTACCTTCGCCCACCCGGAATCCGCGGTGCGTTGCGGGGGAGCGGGGACATCCGCGGTATTCCCGGGGCATTCATGGCATCAATTCCCGCCCGCGACCTTGTATTCCCAATCGTAAAACTCCTCGATCTTTGGCGAGTGATCCGACATCCATATCGCGGGCGCGAGCGACACCTTCATGACACGGGATTCTTTCAGCTCCATCCTGGAGAATCCCGCCGCCACAAACCCCGGCAGCACGAATTCCACGAGCAGCAGAAACATCACCACGCCGAGGATCACCTTCGCCCACGCGGAATCCGTGTCGCGACGAGCGGGAGCAGGAACGTCTGCCTCAGCCGGGGAAGTCATGCGGGGAGCATGAGCCACTTCATGCGAAGTTTCAAGCCGGGTGGTAATTGCCTGATTTGAAAAACACGCAGCCGGAAAGTTGTAGGGTCCGCTGTCCCCAGCGGAGGCGTTGGACATGGCCGGGAATTTCCTAAGCGACGCGCCACCGCTGCGGTGAGGGCCCGTCGACAGGCTCAGGGCAGGCTTTGCACGCTACAACAGTTCGTGGACAAGGATTTTTCAAATTAGGCTACCAGCCGGGAGGGCATGGAACCAGGCCACTTGTTTATCCTCCATCATCCGTCTCCACCATCCCGCCGGCGGTCACGTATTCCCACATGTAAAAATCGTGAATGGCCATGGAACGCCGCATCACCCACTTTGCGGGTTCGATCGTCGCCATCTCGCAGCGTAAAACAAATGGCGCCGTCCGCGGATTTTCGACTTCGATAAACCAAGTGCCGTAGTTCCAACTGCGAATCACGGCCCCCGAGGTCCTCGAAAACAGCGCCGCCAGGAATCCCGGCAGCACAAACAGCACGGCCACGACCAGCGCCACCACGCCGAGGATGACCTTTGCCCAGCCGGAATCCGCTGCGCGCTGCGTGGGAGCGGGGGGCTCCGTGGTGTCGGCTGGCGAGGTCATGGCTCCCCTTTGGCGACATTGAATTCCCAATCATAAAAATTGCTGATAGTTCCCGATTGCGACGCCAGCCAGTATGCTGGCACAAGCATGACCTCCACAACGTGAACCACCGCCAATGGCATGTATCCGCGGTCGAAGGCCCGCCTGCACCCCGCCGCCAAAAATCCCGGCAGAGCAAACTCCACGACCAGCAGGAGCGCCGCGGCGCCGAGGACGAACTTTGCCCACGCGGAAGCCATGTGGCGTGCATCATCGCGCTGCGCGGGAGCGGGTGCGTCTGCATGGGCAGGGGAATTCATGGCATCAATTCCCGCCCAACCCCGTATTCCCACTCGTAAAATTTCTCGATGGCTTGCGAGTGATCCGCCAGCCAGATCGCGGGCGCGAGCATCACGTCCACGGCGCGCAACCCCGCCGGCTTCACCAGCCCGCGGCCCGGCACGAAAGTGATTTGAAACGCCGGACCGGCGTTCGAGAATACCGCTGTCACGAAGCCCGGCAGCACAAACTCCACCACCAGCAGGAGGATGAGCGCGCCGAGCGCAACCTTCGCCCACGCGGAATCCGTGGCGCGTTGTGCAGGGGCGGCTGCGTCTGCTTCAGCGTGGGAGGCCATGGCATGATTATGCGCCGCCCAGCGCGAAAGGCGAACGCAAAAGCGGGCGGCCACGGCGGGATTTTATTCTTTGCGGCCTTTGCGTTCTTCGCGGTTCACTTCTTTCCCGCCGTCAATAAATACAGCTCCATTTGCCCCACAAACTCCGAGAGCGTGGCCTGTGGCGCGGCGGCGCCGGGCCCCGGGTGGAACTGCGCCACAAACAAATCGCAATACGGCAGCCCGGTAAACGCGATGTGCGCCGCCCCCTTGCTGACATCCTGCCCGGTCAGGAAAAACACCTTTCGCCCGTCCTCGCGCGTCTCCACGTGCACCGCCTCTTTCTTCGCGTCATCAGTCATTCCCCCGGCGAGCGCGTTCGCCGCCGCAACGGCCGCCCCCTTCTCCGCCTCGGCGCGCTTATCGCCGAACATCGTCCCCCGCTCGTAAAGCGCCACCACGTAAACGCATTTCCCGCCCGCGTAATAACTCGCGCACCAGATCAGCTTCCCGCCTGGCGCGGGCTCCTTCCCCAGTTCCTGCGTGAGCCCCTGCGCCTTTTCAAACTTTGCCCACGTCTCCACCTTGCCCGCGTTCGGCGGCGGCGGCGCGTCCTCAATCGCCTCCGCCGACGCCATCTCCCGCGCGGGCGAGGGGGCGGGGGACGAATCAGGCGAAGCCTGCGCCGGCGATGGGCTTGGCGAAGCCTGGCCCGGGCTTGTCGAAGCAGCCTGGTCTGAGCCTGTCGAAGGGTCCCCCGCGCGCGCGACGGTTGCCGCGACACAAACGCCAAGAAGCAGGGCAAGACCGGATTTCATCGCCGCGGAAACGGTTCGCATAAGCCGCGACGTTATCCGCGCGTCCAAACGCTTGTCAAACACCAAGCGCTGACGCCGATTTCAGCCCCGGAAGGGGCGCTGGATATTAGCCGGGGGTGATAACCCCCGGTTACCGATAACGATCAAACCAAGAGCCCTGGAGGGGCGACGGAAACGGGCGCTATCACATAAACCGGTCATCGAATTCCACGCCGAGTGCATGTGACGCGCGTTTCGTTCCATCGCCCCTGCTGGGGCTCATGGTGTTTGTACCGTCTTCCACCGGGGGTTATCACCCCCCGGCTAATATCCGAACGTTTGCAGCCCTCCGAGGTGGCGGAGGGGAATCGCGGTGGCTGGCGGGCGGGCGAGCCGCTCCTCTGCCTCTCCCAGAGTCGAGTCTCCGGGACATGATTGCATTCGCGCAAGGCCGTGTGTAACATCCGTATCCCATGCGCACCCCCGCCATTTTCCTGCTGGCGCTTCTTTCGCTCGCCCCCGTGCGCTCGCACGCGCAGGAGCCTGCCGCCGCTGCCAGCGCCCGTCCCGCGCGGCGTTTCTGTTATACGCTGAACGAGCGAACGCACGACGCCGTCGCCGATTACGAAACATTCACCCAGATCCTCATCGAACGCCAGGACAACGGCGCGTGGGCCGTGATCTACAACAAGAACCACACATTCCTGGGATGCGCGAAGCCCGGGTTTTCACTCACCGATCTTTACGGCAAGTCGCTCTCCGTGCCCGCCGCCGCCGTCGCAAAAGTCTTCGACGCAGTCGGCGCGATCGATTTCAAAAATTTCAAGCCGAGGGACGAGCGCGTGCCCGGCCCGATCGAGAACGGCGTGGACATCGACGCCGATACCAGCTACTTGATTCCCACCGATACGGCGCGCGGCAAGGCCGTGTGGGCGAAACTCACCCCGCTCATGGCGGCGTTCATGAAGGACATCGCCCGCGACATCAAGATCGGCGAAACCAAGCACACGCTGCAGGGCGATTTCACAAAACCGCGCGACGTGGCGCTCGCGGAACTCCTCGCGCACCCCGATAAATACGCCGGCCAGCGCGTGCGCGTCACCGGCTGGTATCACCGGTATCAATTCGGCGGCGCGAACGCGCTCGCGGTGGACAAGCAGGCGATGGACGACAAGGATATGTTCATCGACGGCAAAGCCACCGATTTGAAAGCCGCCTCCAGTTTCTCACCTCCCAGGACGAACTGGGGCGAATACAACGATTGCTACATCACCGTCGAGGCCACATTCAGCGGCGACACAACCATGTCCGGCGGCCTGTGGCTCATCACGAAGGTCACCAAAAAGTAATCAACCGGCGGCACATTCCTAACATCCGCACGCCGCCTGCCGCGCAACCCTCCGGCTCAAACACAGAGACACGGAGAAAACAGAGAGATACACGGAGGGAAAGGAAACTTTTGGATTTCTCTGTGCATCTCTGTCCTCTCCGTGTCTCTGTGTTTAAACAATGAGCAGCATTCCCGGGCAGGACGCCGGGTTTCACCCCTTCGTCCCGATAATCCACGGCACGTACGTCCGCTGCTGCACGATCTTCAGCGCCTGCATGGACTCATCCGCGCTCTTCATGTCGCCCACCAGCACATCGAACACAATCCTCCATTGTTTTACATCGTAAACGCCCCTCGCTTCCTTCACCGCCTCCACCCGCCCAAACCCCGGCTCGCGGATTTTCCCCGCCGCAATGGGCCACGCCCGGTAAAACCCCGATTCCCCGTGCCGCCCCTTGAGTTTCACCACTGCCGTGTGTGCCGGCGGGGCGGGCGCCTCATGCTTGCCGAGCCAGAAAAACCCCAGCGCGAGCACGCACACCGGCCCTTTCGCAGGCGTCCAGAGCAGCACCACCGGGCTGCCGTCATCCCCCGGGGGATACACCGCATCTCCCGGCGGCGAGTCCCACGCATATTTGCCCGGGGCCACGGAGTAAACATCGGCATCCGGCAGGCGCGGTCTCTTCACGCGCGCCACCTTCCCCGCCCAGCCCGGCGGCACTGTGACAGTCACCTTCCACCCCTGATTGTACATAGCCACCGTGAGCGTATCATTGCGAGGGCCATCCCCGCGCGCCACCACGCAAAAACAGCACGCCGCCGCCGCCAAAACCAACCGCCGCGCAGGTTGTTTCATATTGTCAAACATACCCCGCCGCTTCCATTTTGAAAGCCCAAAAGACAGGGGATGATTACCGCGAAGCACGCAAAGAGCGCAAAGATGGGAGGGAGAGGGGATTTCTTTGCGGCCTTTGCGTGCTTCGCGATGAATCATTCTTTCTTCGTGTCCCTCGTGGTTGATTCTCCTGCCATTGCGCGGTGCGCTAAGTATTGTTATACTTGCCGCATCCCATGAAAACGCCCGCCGCTTTCCTCGTTCTGCTGCTTGCCACCGCATCCCTCGCCCGCGCCGCGAATCCCACGCTCACCAGCGCGCAGGTCACCCTCATCATCAAGGACGTGAAGACCATCGACCCCGGCAAAGCGGGCCGCGACGCCGTGCTCAAGGAGACCGTGCAGGGCGACCAGAACGTCCGCACCGGCATCGAATCGCGCACCGAGCTTTTGTTTAATGATCGCACCATCACCCGCCTCGGCGCGAACACGCGCTTCAGCTTCAGCGAAGGCACGCGCAACATGTCGCTCGACAGCGGCGTCATGCTCCTGCAAGTGCCCAAGGGCATCGGAGGCGCGAAGATCGAGACCAGCGCCGTCACCGCCGGCATCACCGGCACCACCATCATGCTCGAGCAGAGCAAGAAATTCACCAAGCTCATCGTGCTCGAGGGGGATTGCTGGCTCATCGGCAAATTGGCAAACGGCAAATTCACCCGCCGCATCGTGGCGCACGCCGGGCAGGAGATCATCTTCCCCGTCGGCGGGCCAAACATGCCGCCGCCCGTCTTCATCAACCTCAAGCTCCTCGAAGCCACCTCCCTGCTGCTGAATGGCCGCTGGGGCGTGCGCCTCGACATGCGCCCCATCCTCCTCGCCGCCAACGGGCAGGGGAACAACTTCGTCCCCCTGAACGGCAACAACATCCCGGGCGGCCTCGTCACCGACACCACCGGCAAGCTCCCGCCCACGCAATCGATCCCCATCGCCACGCCTCCCCCGCAGCCGACGCCTCCGCCGCGGAATCCGATCCGGTAAAGGGCGGTTCAAACTCGACGAAGGAGAGGCCGAGGGGCGAGGGCGGCGATTTCAGGTTCAAAGTTCAAGGTTTTTGCCGCAGACCACGCTGGCGTTGAATCGCGATGAGTCCCGTTAGGGACGAAAGAGAATAGGCAGGCAGTTCACTGCCTGTTATACAAAGCAAAACAAGCACCAAGTCCCGTAGGGACGAAAGAGCTCTCTCGCTGGCTACACCCTCCTCAATCCCACCAGAAAAACCACGCGTGGGAATTTTGCAGCGTGGCGGCGAGGGCGGAGAGCGTCTGCACGCCCTGGTCGACGATGTCGGCGCAATAGAGATATTGCTCGCGCGCGAGGGCGAGGCATTCGTCGCGGGAGAGGGGCGGCTGGGCGACGGCACATTCGAGGACATCGCTGGTGATGCCGTAAATCTCGATGCCATATTTCGCGTGCCAATGGCGGAGGATGGCGACGTGCTCGGCGGGGCCGGGGCATGCATTCCATCCGCCCCAGCCAAGGTAAGCGGGAATTTCGTACGGCTTTTCGGTCGGGATCTGCGCGATGAAAACCTTGGGCAGCGGTTTGCGGGTGCCGAGGTTGAGATGGATGCACAGTTCATGGGGGCGGACCAAGGCGGGCTCGCCTTCCTTGGCGGCGGGCCACTCGCCTTCCCCGGCGTCATATTCCTCCTCCTCGGCGCGGTCGGCGAAAAATTTCGCGGCGGTGATGCGAGCGGCAAGGTCGAGATTTTCCCGGGCATTGGCGTGGAATGCGTGATTCGCGGTCACATCTTCCACGTCGCCGCCGAGCAGGATGGCGGAGCAGCCTTCCTTGCGCCAGAGCGCCTGGTAATGCTGCCACGCCTGCAACGCATCCGCGCCGGGGACTTCGACGATGTGAAACGGGAAGCGGGGAAGCTCGCTCATGCGGAAATGAAATCCGCGCGCCGGTGCGGGATCAAGCAAAAGCGAAGTATCCCATTTGAGACAAGCTACAACGCGAAAAATTGTAGAGTCCGCTGTCCTCAGTCCCGCCCAAGCGGGACGGTGGGCTCCGCCGCGTAATCTTCTTTGGGGCGATGCGCCGCTCCTGCGCTGGGGACAGCGCACGCTACAGCGGTTCGTGGACGAGCTTGGTCACGCGACGCCCAGCACGATTTCGCGCTGTCCTTGCGCGATGTCGAAGAGGATCGGCACGCCGGCGAGTTCCTCGAGGATTGCCCTGTTGCCCGCGGTGGCGGCGGGGGAAATCTCATCGCCGGGGGCGTCGCCCGCGTTGTTCCAGATGATGCCGGCGCATTCGAGCCCGCGCGCCTGGATGGCGCGCACGGTGAGCAGTGCGTGGTTCAATGCCCCGAGCCGGTTGCGCGCGACCACCGCGACCGGCAGCCCGAGGTCCGCCGCGAGATCGGCCACGAAATAATCGCGCGCAATCGGCACGAGCCACCCGCCCACGCCCTCGACGATGACCGACCGGCGCGACTTGCGCAGCCGCGCGTAGGTGGCTCGGATGAGGTCGAGGTCGATGTCGCGCTTTTCGAGCTGCGCGGCGGCGTAGGGCGAGGCCGGGGTGGAAAGCCACACGGGGTTTACTTCGTTTAACTCCTGTGTATCACCGGCGGCGGCGCGGAGCAGCTCGGCGTCCTGCCGCCCGCCGCAGCAGATCGGTTTCATCGCGGCGGTGTCGAACCCGGCGCGGCGCAGTCCGCGCACGAGCAGCGCGGCGCAGTAGGTCTTGCCGACGCCGGTATCGGTGCCGGTGAGGAAAAGGTTCATGCGGGCAGAGTGTAATCACGCGCAAGCGCGCTGGCAAACACGCCTTTGGCCCCGGGAGTGTCTCAGTTTGAATTTTCTTCCACGGAATAGCGGCCGATCATCGCCACCAATAATGACGTGCGCGCGTTCCGAGGGATCAATTCTGGTTCAAATTCCGGTATGGATTGCCGGCATAAAATTAGGAGTGTAAAAACACTGGTCTTGCAGTAATCGATGCCAATGAGTTTCGATCTCGACAGCAACCCGGCATATAAAGGACTCAGCCTCGCGGCTGACGTTGGATGCGTTATCGTTGTGCTTGCAGGCATCTACGGTTTAATTTTTGCCCAGCGGCAGATACGCCGGGGAGAAGAACGGCTGGGACGACAATCACGCAAGCAAGGGATGCTTTTCATAGCCGGTGGAATCGCATACCTCTTAATCCGCCACTTTGGTTTTCACTGAACTTCAAACCGAGACACTACCTTTAGCCCCGGAGGGGCGCCGGATATTAGCCGGGTGACAACCCCCGGTTGCACGCGATATAAACACCAAGAGCCCCGGAGGGGCGACGGAGCTCCATCACACAAACCGCTCGTCGAATTTCACGCCGCTGCGGCGCAACATTTCGAGGTATTCCTCACGGAAGGTTCGCGTGCGATGATGTTCCTCCTGCTTCGCGATGTAAGCGCGTACGGTCTCGCGCTGCGAAGCGCTCACGGTGAATGCCCCATAACCGGTTTGCCATTCAAACGCCTTGAGGCCGATTTCGTTATGGACCCATGCGGAGGAGAGCGCCTTGATCTCGCGCATGAAATCCGAAAGCGTGTGCTTGGCGTTCAGTCCCGCCAGCAGATGCACATGATCCGCGACACCACCCACAATTTCCGGCACGGCATCCGCGGCGCGGACCAACCCGCCGATGTAGGCGTGGAAACGCCCGCGCCATTCGCGTGCGATGAGCGGCTCGGGGTTTTTGGTTCCGAAAACGAGGTGGTAGTGGAGACTGAGGTGGGTTGAGGACATAGCGGCGCGTTCTTTCCATCGCCCCTGCCGGGGCTCTTGGTGTTTATATCGCGTTAACCGGGGGTTGTCACTCTCGGCTAATATCCGGCGTCCCTCCGGGACTTAATTCGCGCATTGGCGCCCGGCGCTCGAATTCGTGAACCTTGCCTGATAGTGGCTTTATCTTGTCTTCGCGACCTTTGCGATCTTTGCGGTTTAAGTTGCCAGCATCGCCGCGGCAACACGGCCGCCCCGCGTCTACGGCGTTTGCGGGATTATCTGGCGGCCTTTGATCGTGCGCGTACCGTAGAAGTCGGTCCCGGTATAGGTCGTGTAATCATCATTGAATTTGATCGTGGCTGCGTTTTGGCTGTCGCTTTCCAGATATATCTCGACTTCCTGCGGACTCTTGACGCGCCAGTGGAATGCCCAATCGGGGTCGTTCTTGCCATGCCTGCCGGTCCCGTCGGCGTTGAACTTGATGAACTCGTTCGATGTGCCCTCGTGCTCCCAGGTGTAACCGTGCGCGACGATTGCTTTTTTCAAATCCTCCGTCGTGTTGGTCGAAAACGGATTCGGCTTTGCCGGGTGCGTGGCGTGGGCGGCGGTTGCGGGAGCGGGCGAAGGCGATGCGCCGGCGGTCCCCTCCGCTTCCCGGCTGCCATGCACAGGCCGCACGCCGTCGAGGTCGGTGCCGGTATAAGTCGAGTAATCGTCGCTGAATTTCAGGATGGCTTTGCCCTTGACGTTGAACTGATCGTCATCAACCGTGATTTCTATCTCCTGGGCGCTCGTGGCGCGCCACCGGAACTCCCAGTCGGGCTTGATGGAATCGATGTGCCTGCCGGTCCCGTCGGCGTTGAATTTAATGTGTTCGTAAGAAGTTCCCTCGCGCTCCCATGAGTAGTCATTGCCGATCAAATTTTTGTTCAGGTCCGCCGTCGTATTCGTATTTGGCTTGATGGCTGCACCCGGCGAAGGGGAGGCTGCTGCCTGCCGGTCGGGAGAGAGGCGGCTTCCGCCCAGCGTATGCACGCCATCGGCATCGACCCCGGAGTAAGTCGCGTAATCCTTGCTGAACTTAAGATGAATCCTGGGGCCGCCGGCTTCCTCCCCGGCTTTGATGAGATCGATTTCCTGCGAATTGATCACATGCCACCTGAACCGCTCGTTTTTCACCGTGGCGATGCCGTCGGATTTGAATTGGATCGTTTCGGCCCCCGGGGTGGCATCCTTCCAGGTATAGGAATAAAGGGTGATCGCCGCGCGCAGATCGTCCGTCGTGTTCTCAAGCAGCGGGTTCCGGGCTCCCGTTCCGGACGTGATCGGAAGCTGCGCCGGCAACGTGGCGCCGCATACCGCGAGAATCAAAAAGACAAGGGTCCGTTTCATGATGCCCGATTCGTATTATTGGAATCTCCCATCCGGCTTTCCGCCGGCATGCCAAAGGTTCCGACATGGCTCCGATATATTTCCAGCCGCCCTGCCAGGCGCGCTAATAATAGCAAGCAACCTTCATGGGCGAAAACGCATAACTGGTCAAGTATTTTCACTTATCGGTGGGAACAGATAGCCATTACTTCGCCGCGGGGAGATTTGGCAGGAAGATAGTCATGGATAGTCATCATGCGCATCAAATGCGGTTTATCCCGCGCAATGGAGAGGGAGCCCCTGGCACGTTTTCCGGTGATCGTTTTGGCTTTGATCGGAAGCAATTGCCGCTAAGTTGGCGTTCCTTTCTATGAGGCGAATTTCCACGGGGTGGCTGGCGGCGCTGGCTGTATTTGCGGCGTGGACGGGTGCGCTTGCCGACCCTGCCGCGTCCGCTACGTCCGAAGTGGCGGCGGCGAAAGCGAAGGCGACGCAGGCCGCGTCCGACTCGAAAATTGCGGCGCAGGCGTCGAAGTTTGCGGATGCGAAGGCCGCTTCGCTGGAAGCCGCGCGTGCGAAAGCGGAGGCCGCCGTGGCCACGGCCGCGCGCGAACTGGAGCAGGCGAAAGCCAGCGGGGATGCGAAGGCCGCCGCCGATGCCAAGGCCGCGATGGATGCGGAAATCGATGCGCTCTCCCAAGCCACGGCGCAGGCGAAGGCGGCTGCCCAAGCCGCTGCGGACGCGAAGAAAATCGCGGATGAAAAAGCAGCGGCTGCCTACAACTACACGCAGGCCGCCGAGGATGCCGCGGATGAGGTGAAGGCCATCGCGAACGCGCGCAAGTGGCTCCCGGAGTCGCTCGCGCATTCGAGGAAAGGCCATTTCACGGCGGTGGTCGAGGTGGCGACCGAGGCCGGCAAGCCGCTGGCGGCGTTTCGTTACGACCGGTTTCCCGGCGTGGAGCGCATGCTGGCGGATGACGACGCGCTCTTCGCCCGGCGCGCGGGCGTGAAGAAGTGGCGGGAATCGGCGGATTGGGGAAAGACCGGCGCGCCCGCCGATGCAAAGCGCTCCGCGGAACTCGACGCGATGGTGGAGCTGGCGCTGCGGGCGTTGCAGCCGCCGGTGCGCGATCCGCGCGAGGGGGATGTGAAGTGGCGGCGGCTGCCGAGCCCGAACCCGCCGCCGATTCCGCCGGGGCTGGCGGGCATCGTCCCGCCGATGCTGGATGATTACACGTTCGAGCAGGGCCGCGAAAATCCCGCTCCACCCGGGGAGCGCGCCCCATATCCGTTTTTCCATTTCGGCTCGACGGATGACACGGTCTCTGACGAGCCGGCGCTGGATACGATGATCGCCCATTGGAAATGGTACGGCGCGGATGCGAAAGTGACGGTGAATTATTTCTATTTCGCGACGGACACAGCGCCGCCCGCAAGGCCACTGCCGGAGGAGTCGGCCCTCTCGGCGTTCCGCGCGATGGAGTCCGCCCCGGTGAAGGTGGAGGTGACGGTCACGCCGAATGGCGCGCCGCGGCTCCGCATCGCGGGGATCATTTCGGGAAAGGATTTCGATCTCACTGTGATGCAGGGTGACCGCGCGCCGTCACGACAACTCGCGGTGGGCGGCGATTTCTGGACGAGCGCGGATGCCGGCGCGACGTGGCACAAGGAAGACGCGGCCGACCGCACGTATTACAATCTCATCCTGCATCGCGTGCCCGGCTTTTTTCCCGAGCGGCCGCTGCTCTGGCCGTTCTGGATCAACGGCAACACGGTGGACAAGGGAACGGCGTCGAAGAAACTCAGCGCAATGGAAACCGAACTCGGCCACCCGGGCCAGGAGGCGACTTACGATGTGGAGATGATGGGTGGAAAACCCGTGCTGCTGCGCATCTTTACGATGGACCAAACCGGGGGGCCGCTCTCGGGGAATTTATACGCGAGCTTCCACGATCCCGCCGGCGCGCGCGGCGTGCTCCCGCCGCCGGGCAATCCCGATGCCGTGCCGGGCGACAGCGCAAACGAAGTGCTCGTGAAGGCGGTGAAGGCGATGAGCAGCGGCGTGTGGCGCGTGGATTTCAGCGCGCGCCGGCAGATCGAGGGCGGATGGCAAAAATGGCGCGACACGGGGCAGGTGCGGCAGATCTCGGGGCTGGTATCGGGCGATGATTTCGACCTGGCCACGACGCAGCCGGGCGGCAAGCCCGCGCTCGAGCGGCGCATCGGCATCGACGGGAAGGTGTGGGCTCGCACGGGCAAGGACGGCGCGTGGAAGCCCTGTGAGAGCGTGCCGGGGGTGGCTGCGCCTTATGACGAGGTGCGTTTGCCGCTCGGGGAGGATTATACGGGGTGGGTCTATGACATTGCGGGAAAGGAAACGCATGGCGGTGAAACATGGTTGCACATCCGTTGCCAGGGCGGGGTGACATTGGGATTGGCCGCCGGCCCGGAATACTGGGTGCTGCTCGACAAGGAGGGCAAGCCCGCATGCATCCGGCGCTGCACCTGGGCGCCCGATGTGTACGTGAAGGGGAGGGGAGCCGGCGAGTCATCCTTGAGGGACTACGACGAGGTGGATTTCACATCGGCTGGCGAAGAGGAGAAGATCGCGGCGCCGAAATGAAATTTTAACAATGCCGCGCGGCGCGGTTTCGGCTATCGTGTGTGCGATGCGCCACTGGTTTCATCGTTGCGTTTTGCCGCTTGTGCTCGGATTTGCGGGCTGGGCGTCCGTGCCGATGCAAGCGGCCGACAAGGGAATCTCGATCGAGGTGGACCTCACGCAGCAGAAGGCTTATCTGCTGCTCGATGGCAAGCAGATGTACGAATCGCCCATATCGAGCGGACGCCCCGGACACCTCACGCCCACGGGGAATTTCGCGGTGCTCGAAAAGGACGAGAGCCATTTTTCCACGCTCTACGGCGTGATGCTCGACGCCAGCGGCAAGGTAACGGACGTGAACGCGGATGCCGACATGCCGGTGCCCAAGGGCGGCAAATTTGTCCCCGCCCCGA
>DASZPK010000387.1:0-15094 GCA_035550335.1 Chthoniobacteraceae bacterium
TTCTGGACGAGGGGGGCGGGGGTGGAGTTGAGGCGCTCGTAACCGGTGAGGACGAACTCGGGGTAGAAGCCGTTGCTCGCGGGCTCGTAGACCAGCTCGCCGGAGAAGTAGCCGAGGAGTTTGTATTCGTACCCGTTGTCGTAGCCGATCTGGTTGATGTTGCGATCGGGGGCGAGGGTTTTTTGCTCGTTGAGCATGACGAGCTTGGCGGTGCTCCACGGTTTGCCGGGGGAGCGGACGAAGCCCCAGAATTTGTAGTCGACCTTGTAGAAGCGGCGGCCCACGTAGTAATCGCCGGGCTGCTCGGCGGCGATGGCGTCGTTCATCACTTTGCGCTGGGCGTCGACTTCTTTTTGCTCGGTGGTCTCGCAGGCGGCGAGGAGGCTGAGCGTGGCGCAGAGGAGGAGGCAGCGGATGGCGGTTTTGAGGATGTGCGGTTCCATGGATGCGGATTCACGAGACATAATGGCAACGGGCGCGGATGGCAAACGGTTAGTTCCCCAGCGGAATTCCTTTTTTAAACACAGAGATACGGAGAAGACAGAGAATCACGGAGAAGAAAAAGACCTCTCTGTGTCTCCGTGGCCCTCTGTTTTCTCCGTATCTCTGTGTTTAAATTAAGACGCCGCTCCCTCAATACGGCGTGCCGAGGACGTGGAGGTTGGGGTCGGTGTCGGCGGCCTGGCGGAAGATGGGGGCGGGGGAAATGGCGATGATCTCGTAGCCGGTGAGGACGAACTCGGGGTAGAAGCCGTTGCTTGCGGGCTCGTAGACGGTCTCGCCGGAAAAATGGCCGTAGAGTTTGTATTCGTAGTTGTTGTCGTAGCCGATCTGGTTGATCTCGCGGTCGGGGGCGAGTTTCTGCTGCTCGTTCAGCATCACGAGCTTTGCGGTGCCCCACGGCTGGCCGGGGGAGCGGACGAAGCCCCAGAATTTGTAGTCCTTTTTGTAATAGCGGCGGCCGATGAAATAATCGCCGGGGGTTTCGTTGCGGATGTTGTCGAGCATGGCCTGGCGGGCGGCCTTGATGCCGTCCTCCTGGGCGCTGTCGGCACAGCCGGCGAGCAGAAGCAGGATGAACAACAAAAACGGTTGTATAACTCTGTTAAAACTCATGGACACTTCGTTGTCTCACAGGCCGGCTTCTTTCAAAAACGGCGCCAGCCATGCGGCGAGCTCGGGTTCCTGGAGCGAGTGGGGCTCGGGGATTTCGCCGAAGAGGTGCCAGTGCTCGGTGTGGGAGACGGATTCGCCAGGGACGAGTTTTTTCAAGGGGCTCAAGGATTCGATCTCGAGCATGTCCTGGTTCGTGAAGGTTTCGAAGTTGCAGCCGTGATCGGGATAGGTGGCGCCTTCCTGGTAATCGATGGTCTTGATGAAGAGGGAATCGCGCGTGAGGTAGCCGATCCATTTTTGCTTGTGGGCGAGGCCGAGCTTGGTGGGCTGGCCGGCATTCGCGGTCTGGCGCAGGGTGATGAAGCTCTCGCCGAAACGCCAGCGCGGGTCGGTGAGGTTCGTGTACGGCCAGATGATCATGAGGCGGTTCGGCAGCAGGTCGCGCGGGTGGACGCCGAGGGGCGGGAGCGGGATGATCTCGAGGCCGCCGGGAATCATGACGCTGAGGCCCCACGAGGCAGCCTCGATGGGGGCCGCGCCTTCGTTGGTGATGCGGTGGTTGATGGTGACCTGGGAGGTGTTCTCGGCGAGCGAGACGGTCATTTCCTTTTTGATTTTCCACGGGTCGACGCCCGTGTTGATCAGCTTCACTTCGTTGGGCGCGCCGAGGTCGTAATTCACGGGAGTGTTGTCGGGGACGTAGGTGAGGGCTTCGTCCTCGGGGGCGACCCAGAGGCGGTGGCCGCCGCGGATCATCCACTCGTTTTCGCCGCCCTTGCCGAGCTGCTCGGGGTAGGTCTTGAGGACGTTCTCGGTGCGGGGCGTTTTGTAGGAGAGGATGCGCGGGCCGACATCGAGGCTGATGATGAGCTCGGCTTTGTCGTTGATGAGTTGGAGATTGCGCTCCCAGCCGGCGTGTTGGAGTTGCTTGATATGCATATGGGGGAGGGAAGTTCCGGTTCCTGCCTGTTATTTTTGAACCCGCGGGGGCGATTTCGCAAGAGGAAACCCCGTGCCCCGGTTCAAGGTTTAATGTTCGAGGTTCAAGGTTGTTTCGGCCCCCAGCCTGGATTCGCAAGTTCAGGCAGGGTCTTTAAACTTGCGGCGCTCGAACGCCGGCAACTTTGAACCTTGAACTTTGAACCTTCAACTTGCTTTGATTCCGATATGAGCGCGTTCAGAAAAATACGGATTGTGTTTTACATCATCATCGTCGTGGCGGTGTGGTATTCGCGCAGCCATTTGCCTTTGCGCGCACCGGCGGGGGGCGGGGCGGGGAGCGAGATGGCGCTGGCGGATGCGATCCGCGACCACGCGAGCGATGTGCAGGTGGAGGGAAGCGGGCGGGTGGAGAAGGTGCTGCCCGACGATACGGAGGGGGAGAAACACCAGAAATTTATTTTACGGCTGGAATCGGGGGACACGCTGCTCTTTGCGCACAATATCGACATCGCGCCGCGCGTGGATGGGCTGAAGGAAGGCGACGAGATTTTCTTCAAGGGCTACTACGTTTGGAACGACAAGGGCGGGATCGTGCATTGGACGCACCACGACCCGGAGGGAAAACACGCGGCGGGTTATTTGAAATTGGACGGCAGGGTCTACCAGTAGGTCGAAGCGTCCAGCGACCCCAACTCTTTGCCGGAATTTTTCAGGATTGCAGGATACCGCGCACCGGTGTGGGGCTTGGCTGCGCCTCGGGCGCCGGGGTGGGGCTCGGGCGCTTTTTTGGCCGATCCACTTCGGGCGCGTGGCAGGTGAGGGTGATATTGGAGAAAATGGTGCTCCCCGCGGAGAACCAGTCGCCACCCTCGAACATCAATTCCTGGATCGTGTCGATGCCCGTGTCGCGGGAATCGACCACATTGCCGTCGACGCGCAATTCCACGGATTTGTCGGTCGCATCGATCTGCACGGAATATTTTTTCTTCAATTCGTAAGGGATGCGCTTGTTGTGCTGGTAATCGGGAAAAAGCGCGAAGGTGTTTGAATAGCCCTCATTCGCGAAGGAATATTTACCGAAGAACAGGCGCGGGCGCATTCCCTCCACCACGACAATGTCGAACTTCAGCCGGAAGGGCGTCGGGATTTTTCGGACGTAATGGATTTTTGAATCACCGCTGCCGGTGAGCCCATCCTTGTCGAAGCCCCAGTGGCCCGACTCCGCCGGATTTGTCCGGAGCAGCAGCAGCGCCGGTCTTGGGCGGCTGCGGGGTTTCGGCAGCGTTGTCGAAATCGGTCACGGGCGGTTTGCGATCAAGGACCATCTCGCCTTTGCGGGTGGCACCGCGGAATTGGTTGTCCTTTACCAGTGTGAGCGTGGTCTGCGGGAAGTTGTCCCACCCGAGCGTAAGCACGAGATGGTCCTGCACACCCGAGAGCGTCCACTTCCCGGATTCCCCGTCCTTCGCGCGGTCAAATGAACCGTCCAAACGGATGTTTAACGTATCGACGCCGTCAGGGGTGGTGGAGGTCCATCTGCCGACGATGCTCCAAGGGGAGGGTGTCGCGCTGTCATCGCCGGCGCGAAATTGGCGGAGCAAACAATGCAACCGGCGACCAGAAGGGTTGTGAACCTGGTGAATTTCATAGGGGGATAACTCTAAGATTCCAGATCGGGGTTCAAAGTTCAAGATTCAAAGTCACCCGCGGAGGGCGTCATTTCCTCCCCTTGAACAGGCGCTGGAAAATCGGTTTTGGGACGGCACGCAGGAACGCCCCCTTAAAGGAGCTCGGGAGCATGCGGGCGATGAGATCGATGGGTTGCATCTTGAGGCGGCGCAATTCCTTTTCGGCGGCGTTGAGGCTTTCGACCGACGGGGCCTCGCGCGTTTTGCGGGCGAAGAACAATCCCTCGCGGCTGTAATCGAATACCTTCGATTCCCAATTGTCGAGGAGCGAGACGTAGGGGACGAACCACTTGCCTTTGCGCATGTTGGCGTCGTGGCCCATGATGACGCCGCCCACGCGCGTGAGCGGCGCGAGCAGTTTGAATTCCTCGACCTGCTCGTTGGGGTTGTCGCCGCCATCGAGGAATGCGACATCGATTTTCGAGCCGGCGGGGAGGGTCTTGACCCACGCGGGGAGCACTTCGCTGGAAAGGCCGAACAGCGGCGTGAAGCGGTCCGCAGCCTCGGGCACCGCGGCGGAAATATTTGCGAGCATCTTGTCGTAAGTGGCCTTCACGGCCTCGACACCCCAGAGACGGCCCTCGCCGTTTTTGTGGAGGGCTCGAAGGATATGCGCGGTGCTGCCGCCGCCGAGCCAGGTGCCGACCTCGACGACGATGCGCGGCTTTTCGGCCATGCCGAGGATGGTGTCGGTGAGCAACTGGCGCTCCTGGGCGGAGAGTTGTCCTTCGATTTCGGCGCTCATGCGTCAGGATTCCGCGATTTGCCGGCGCACCTTTTCCAGGAGCGCGGGCTGGCGCTGGAGCTGGCGGGTGAGGGCTTCGATGGCCCGCAGCGTGGGCGGGCTGATGTGGTGCTCCATTCCCTCGACATCGTGATAGATGACCTGGTCGTCGAGGCCCAGCAGCTTGAAAAAATCGGTGAGGAGATGGTGGCGGTGGGTGATGTTGCGCGCGAGTTTTTCGCCCGCGGTGGTGAGCGCGAGGCCGCGGTATTTTTCGTACTTGAGCAGCCCCTCGGCATCGAGGCGCTGGACCATGTTGGTGACACTCGCCTGCGAGATCTTGAGGCCGGCGGCAATGTCGACGACCCGGGCGTATCCTTTCGAATCGATCAATTCGAGGATGCGTTCGAGATAATCCTCGACTGCGGAGGAACTGCCGAGCGCGGATTGCGTGTTTTTACCGGCCACAGGGGAATGAAAATAGGAATACGTGGGAAATAGTCAAAGGCAAAAGCCGCGACGCCGCGGGCTAAAACTGGACTGTGAGCTGGAGCGTGCCGACGAGGGCATTGGGGTACCGGCCGCCGGGATGGATAATGTATTGCAAGTCCGGCGCAATGCCTGCCCATTTGCGAAGCTGGATGCGGTAGAGCGCCTCGATGGCGACCTCGCCGGAGTAAGGAAGGCCCGCCTGCGGGCTGATGTGCGCGCTGCTGGCGCTCAATCCAACGGCGTCATCCGGCCGCATCGCGCAGGGCCCTGTCCAGGAGAGCCCGCCGGAGATATTCCAATCCAAGTTGCTCACGCTCGATTGCGTGCTGCCTCCCTCGAGGTAGGCGCGCACCCCGCGGGTCTGCGCCACTCCCGGTGGCGGGTCCCCCGGGGGCGTCCAGAGGGTCTGGTTGAGAATGGCGTACCACCCCTGCGCTCCCACGCGCGTGCCGCCGCCCAGCCGCGTGAACGTGCCGGTGTGGCCCCACACGCCGAGCTTCAAGTTGCCGTTGGCATTGAGGAACGGGGCGCTGTCCCAAAGAAACCCGGTTTCGCCCGCGAAAAGCACCCCGTTGGCGGTGGGCTGCGCGTTTTGCGGATGGCCGTCGAGGTCGCCGAAGGTATCGGAGCGATTGGAATAAAACACGCCGAAATTTGTGTACCATGATTTAACGGGTGTATAACTCACGAGCGCGCCAGGCATCGGGTCCGGCGTGGTGGGCAGGAGGAAGAACGAGGGCGGGAGCTGCGCGGCCGATGTGAGGAAGAACAGGCCGTTGTCGATGACGCCGAATTCGGTGTTGCCGTCGAACTTGCCCAGCTTGATGCGGAACCTGCCGTCGAAAAGCAGTTGCTGGTACCAGAGCTCGAAGACCTGGAGATAGGGGTCGGCGTTGTTCTTGTCGAAAAACTGGAGATCGCCCGTGAGGGCGGTGGAGGGATTGCGGAAGGCGTGGTCCTCGATGCCCGCGTAGAAACTGCCGCCGTTCAAGCCGAGGGTCCTGCCGGTATCCACGGTGATGTTGAGGTCGAAGGTGGTCGACCCGACGGCTCCCGTGCGCAGGCCACCGCGCATGTTGTCGAAGCCTTCGAGGATGAGCTGGGAATTGATCGAAATGCCGGCATCCTGGAGGCGCTTGCGCGCGCCGTCCCAATCACCGGTGGCCTTGTCGTCGAAACCGGAGCCCGCCGCCGCCGTCCCGGACTGGATTGGCTTGCCATCGCTTCCCGTCGTTTGGGCGTTTCCGTGAGGAAGCGAAACGAGAAGCGTGCAGGCAAATGCCCGCGCGGCGCGGCGCGCAAAGCGGCTGGATGCAAAAGCGAATTTCCTCCGGGGCGCGTTCATGAGCCGCCACGAGTATGAAAAAAGGAGGGCGCGCACCAAGGCTAAAATGGAATTTTTGGGCATTGACAAAATCATATTACGGATTAATTATCTTAGGTAAACCTAATTTTCATGGGCGAGCCAAGCAATCCACCTTCCACCACTCGGCGAAAGCATTCGCTGGAGGGACTGCACGACACCGTCGAGGTGCCGGCGCCCTCCGCGCACCCGTGGAGGCAATATCTCGCCTTCGCGGGCCCCGCGATGCTGGTGAGCGTGGGCTACATGGACCCGGGGAACTGGTCCACGGACCTGAGCGCCGGCGCGGGGTTCAAGTACGGGCTGCTCTGGATCGTGGGGCTGGCCAGCCTCATGGCGATCTTTTTGCAGGTGATCTCCGCGCGCCTCGGCGTGGTCACGGGCAAGGACCTCGCGCAATGCTGCCGCGACCATCTGCCGCGCTGGACGCGATGGCCGAATTACATCAGTTGCGAAATCGCCATCGCCGCTTGCGACCTTGCGGAGGTGCTCGGGAGCGCCGTGGCGATTCATCTGCTCTTCCCGCGCATTTCGCTGCTGCTGGCGGTCTGTATCACTGCGTGCGACGTCATCATTTTGCTCTCCCTGCAGAGGGCGGGGATGCGGTTCATCGAGGCGGTGATCGTGGTGCTCATCGGCACCATCGGCGTCTGCTATTACATCGAGATTTTCGTCCTGCCGCAGATCACGCCGAATGTGCTCGAGGTGGCGAAAGCGACGGTGGCGCCGGATTTGGCGTCATTTTTTCACACCAAAGCGATGGTGGTTCTCGCCATCGGGATCATTGGCGCGACCGTGATGCCACACAACCTCTACCTCCACTCCGCGCTCGTGCAGTCTCGCAAACTCCAGGCGGACGAGGCCTCGGTGCGCCGGGCGATCAAGTTCAACACGATCGATTCCGTGGCGGCGCTCTCGGTGGCGTTTTTTGTGAATTCGGCGATCCTCGTGATCGCCGCCGCGGTGTTTTACGGGAAGGAACATTTCACGCTCGCCGGCGGGGAGGTGGTGGATTTCGGAAACGACGCCGATTGGATCCAGGTGGCCTACGTCACGCTCTCGCCGCTGCTGGGCACGGCCATGGCGAGCGTGCTGTTTGCGCTCGCGCTGCTTGCCAGCGGACAGAGCAGCACCATCACCGGCACGCTCGCGGGGCAGGTGGTGATGGAGGGATTCATGGACTGGAAAATCCGCCCGTGGGCGCGGCGGCTCATCACGCGCCTGGTGGCGATCATCCCCGCCATCGCGCTCGTGGGCTTGCGCGGCGAGGGCAGCGTGAACGACCTTTTGAATCTCAGCCAGGTGGTGCTGGCGATCCAGCTCCCGCTCGCGATGATACCGCTGCTGTGTTTCACAGGCTCGAAACGCATTATGGGCTCGCACCGCAACGGGCGTTTTCTTACCATCGCGGGATGGAGCTCGTGCCTCCTCATCACCGCCCTCGACTTTTACGGCCTGCCCGACGCATGGCGCGACGCGATGGCGGTGTTCACGAAATGAATTTCAAATCTGCAATTTGAAATTATGTACCGGAAAATCCTCGTCGCCCTCGATGCCACCGACGCCGACCGCGCGATCCTCGAACACGTAAGCGCGCTCGCGAAGGCGCTCGGCAGCAAGGTTTCGCTGCTGCATGTGGCCGATGGCTGGGCGGCGCGCCTTTTCGGGAAGGACGCCGTGAGCCCGGAGATCAGCAAGGACACGGCCTATCTCGAATCGGTGCGGGCGCGCCTCGCGGCTGAGGGGCTCGATGTCGAGGCGGAGCTTTCGTACGGCGAGCCGTCGGACGAAATCATCCGGCGCGTGGGCGAGGGCGGCTGCGATTTCGTGGCCCTCACCACGCACGGCCACAAATTCCTCACCAACGCCCTCCTCGGCACCACGGTGGACAAAGTGCGCCGCATGGTGAACGTGCCCGTGCTGCTCATTAAGGCGCAGAAGTAGGAGGGATTTAAGATTTAGGATTTAAGAAGTAAGATTTACGCACAGTTGGTATTTTACCCTGATGACCACCCGCCGCAAATCGAGAAAAAGCGGGCGCGTCGTGCCTTACAGCCCGGGGCGCGAGGAGCGCATCCGGAATTTGATCGCGCGGGGGTTGATCGATGATGGCTCGCGGATTCCAGACGATGCCATCCCGGCGGCGGTCGAGTTGCAGGAGCCGCGCAATACCTACTCGCCGAAACTTTTCTACCGCGACAAGGATTTCCTTTGCAGGGATTGCGGCAAGCCGCAGACATGGACGGCGGAGCAGCAGCGCTGGTGGTTCGAAACGGCAAAGGGGACGATTTATTCGCAGGTGTTTTACTGTCGGGATTGCCGCAAAAAACGCCGGGAGCAGGCGGCGCTGCACCGTTTAGCGTCGCAGGCCGGCATCGAGCGCAAACGCGCAAAACCGAGCGTGCCAAAAAAGCATCGCAATCGGGGCAAAACGGCGGGATGATGGGGCCGGTTTGTAAAACAAACTTAAATCCCCAGCTTTTCTCCCATGCCCCGCCCAAAGAAACGCGCGAAAATCGTCGCAATCTGCCTCGCCTCGCTGGGCGTGCTGCTCGCGGTGCTCGTGATCGGCGGCGGGCACTACGAAAGCTGGCGCGCCACGCGCGATTGGCTCCAGTGCAAGGCGGACCTCGAAGCGCGGGGAGAGCACCTGGACCTCGCTTACTTCGTCCCGCCGCCCGTGCCCGATGACAAAAATCTCGCGCTCTCGCCGCTCATGACTCCGCTGCTGGAAATTATCACCGACCCGAAAACGGGCGAGAGGAACTTCGGGGATCCCAACGCGCCGCTGGAACAAATCGTTTTGCAAAGGCCAAGCCAGAAAGCCTTTTCCACGTCCACGCCGGGCAACTGGCAAACCGGCCATTTCCGTTCGCTCGAACCGTGGCGGTCGAATCCCGGCTCGGGATCCGCCGCGGAAGACATCGTTGCCGCGCTGCAAAAGTATGACCCCACGCTGGCACAGTTGCGCGCGGAGATGCAGGCGCGCCCGCTCTGCCGCTTCCCGCTCAATTACAAGGCCGGCGTGGGCATGGCGCTCCCCCATTTGACCGTGCTGAAAAGCATCGTCTATGCGCTCGCCATGCGCGCCAGCGCCCAACTCGCGCTCAACCGCCCCGACCAAGCGTTTGACGATGTGTTACTCGCTTATCATCTTATCGACAGGATGCGTGACGAGCCGACGGCCATCGACGGGCTTGCGCGTATTTTGATGGTCGCCATCCTCCAACAGCCTGTGTGGGAAGGCATCGCGTCGCACCGCTGGAGCGCGGAGCAACTCGCGGTCATCGAACAGGAATTGCGCGGCTGGGATTTCTTGGCCGAATCCAACCGCTCGATGCGCTACGAGCGTTGTGTGGACAATCAAACGTGCGACCAATTCCGCAACGATCCCAAGACTTTTGCCCGCGTCTCTGCGGGCGGGCAACCCTCGGACGTGGAGACCATTTACAAAAACGCCCTCACCCGCTCATGGTGGACCGCCACCATTTACCGCAACGAGATTTCGATCGATACCATCTTCCAGGAGCAATTTCTCACGATCATCGATGAAAATGCGCGCACGGTGAGCGTCCAACGCGCGCACTATACTGAGGGCTATCTCCAAGCCATTCGGGGCGCGCCCTATACCGTGCTCGTCAAGATGATGTTGCCCGTCTTTACTGGCTTCCCGCAAAAATATGCCATTGGGCAAACCTATTTGGACGAAGCCGCCATCGCGTGCGAGATCGAGCGCTACCGTCTCGCGCACGGCGCGCTCCCCGTGGCGCTGGACGACCTTCAAATGGCGAATCTCCCGCGCGATGTCATCAACGGCCAGCCGCTCCACTACCGCGTGATCGCGCCGGACAATTACCTCCTCTACTCCGTGGGCTGGAACGAAACGGACGATGGCGGCAAGGTGCAAGTCAACGACAAGGGCATCGTTGACAATAACACCTCCCAGCAGGGCGACTGGGTCTGGACGTTGAAACCGCTGTGAGCCTTCGTCGTTAATTTCGCCCGTTACGGCGCAATCGTCACCGGCGTCCCCACCGACACCGAGTTGAAAAAATCCTCCGCCATGTTGCCCGGCATCCGGATGCATCCGTGCGACGCCGGCACTCCCGGCAGGAACCCTTGGTGCATCCCGGTTCCCCCCACGATCCGCATGAAAAACGGCATCGGCGACCCATCGAAATGCGCCCCCGGCGGCACCGGGTCCTTCCCCTTTTCCACGTCCTTCTGCACAACCTTCCCATCCTTGTCCACGTAATCGCCGTAGACCGACGACTTGTGGTCCTTGTCCTTCTGGATGATGTGAAAATTCCCCGTCACCGTATTGAGCCCCTCGCGTCCCGTCGAAATCCACGACACCCCCGCCAGTTTGTCCCCCTTGTAAAAATACGCCCGCTGCTCCGAGAGGCTGATCTTGATCGAAGGCGCCCCGTTCATATTATTTCCGTCCCAGTACGACACATTGTCGTACCCCGGCGAATCATGGGGCGTGTTGGAAATATAGCTTACCTTCGGGTCCACGCGCGGATCGTCCTGGCACCCCGCCAGCAGAAAAATTCCCGCCGCCATCGCGGCCAGACCCATCAATTGAAAACCGGACTTGTGCATGCGCCTAATATTGCGAACCGCCGTGCGAATGCAAGCTGCGGTGTCTTCTGGAGGATGCGATGACGGGTTTTTGCTCGCCTTGGAAGACGCAATCGCGTATCGGTTCCACGCGGCAAATCCCCCATGCAAACGCCAGCTACACGGACGAATTTTCGCGCGATCATGAGTCTCGCCGCACTCTGGTTTGCGACGGCGTCGCGAGTCATGGCGCAGGGCGATGCCCCGCCGCAATTCAAGGGCACTGATATTCCGGCGCCCCCGCAGCAGGGCCAGCCATGGACGCCGCCCAAGACCGACATTCCCGCGCCGACGCTGGATGCGTTTACGAAATTATTCCAGCAAGGGTTCCCCGACCCGCGCGGGTGCGATTACCGCGAGGTGAAGGTGGTGGGGAGCGCGCTATTTGCAGGCAATTCCGAGGTGAAGATGCATGCATGGGTTTACGCGGGGAAAGGGGACGCGAAATTTGCGATCGGCTGGGATGGGCTGATTTACCCGGTGGTGTCGGTGCTCGGGCCGGCCGACCTGCGCGCGGATGTTTCCGCGATGATCGAGGCGGACAAGGCGATGTGGCAGAGCGAGAAAAAGCAGAATGATGCGCAGCCGCATCCCAATCCCTGGATGCCGCAGCGATGGGACGCCAGCGAGCATGCGTTCCTCGATTCCCAATGGAAGGATGAACTCCCTCATCTCCACGCAAACGAGGTGGCGCAGCTTTTGAAGCTGGGCGAAAACGATCTCGCGGCCAAGGCGTGGGCGCAATGGTCTTTCGCCCCGGCCGAGGCAAAACGACAGTCCCCCTATGGCGGCTACGCGATTGGTTGGATCATGCGGCAGGAATCCCAGATGAGCGATGCCTACTTCCGGCAGGACGACCGGCTTGCCCTCGCGCTCGCGCGGCGCTTTGCGCCGATCCGCAAGGCGTTCGACGCGGAAATGACGGCGCATCCGGCAGCAGACGGCCGGCGCGTTCCGGCGGACGCCGGTGAGTTTTCGCGCCAATTCCTCGCCGAACTCGAGCGCCGCGTGGCCGAGCCTTCCTTCACGCCGCTGCTCGATTCGGATTCCAGTCATGTTAGCGGGCCGGAGCGGATCAAGCTGCTGATTCACGACCTCGAGGAGGTGAACGCTGGCGGGTTCTTGGATGGCGAAGCGAGCATCGACCCGGATAACCCCGTGATCACCGCGCTCGTCAAGGAAGGCGACGCCGCCGTCGGGCCGCTGCTCGAATGCTACGAAAAGGACACCCGCAAGACGCGCGCGATCAGCGACAACCAGGGCGGCATCGAGGGGGTAGAGATTCCCGAGCGCACTTTCATCGGCGTGGACGATGCCGCGTATTACGTGCTCACGAAGGTCCTCAAGCAGGATTTTTACGACCCCTACAAGGAGCGCGACCTCAGCGAGGCCGAAATCGCGGGCCGCATCCACGCTTACCTGAAAAAATATACCGGCGTTTCGCAGCCCGAAATCTGGTACCGCATCCTTACCGATGACAAGACCGCCCCTGACCGCTGGCTCGACGCGATGGAGAAGGTCACTTTCCCCGCCGATCTCGCGGATGATTACCAGCCCGGCATGGCCGGCGGCGGCGTCTCGAAACCGCGCCTCCCAGGCGAAAACCCCGCGCTCATGGGCGAACCGCTTCGGAACAAGACCTCGCCATCGGTCACCGATCTTCTGGTCGGGAAAATGCATGCGCTCGAGAAAGAACTCGATGGCTCGCTCAGCGCTGACCGTTGGCACGAAACGCTCGGTTCTTACGACCGGGTCACGCGTTCCCTCGCCGCGTGGGACGGGCGCAATCACCTCGACGAATTGCGCAAGGCCTCGGAAATCGCGCGCCAAAACAGCATGTCGATCGATTTCCGCATGTGGCTCTACGGCAAGCGCGACGAACTCGGCGACACGCGCGCGCTGGAGGAATACGCCGCATGGCTCGGGGACATCGGCATTTCCGAATACGAGGCCGATTTTGAAAAAGTATTCCAGGTCGCATGGGAACATCCCGGCTCGCCCGCGGTCCAAAAAACGATCGCGGCGATGTTCGCCGATAATGGCGCATGGGCGCATCTGTGGAAGCCGGACAGGGATTATTTCCACTCGCTCATCAATTCGCCACTCGTCGGGATCGCCGGCTTCCGGCAGGAGTTGCAGCGCGGCCTGGCCGACAAAACCCCCGCGGGAGACGCCACCGTGAAGGATGACAAAGTCACCATCGGCTCCATCGGCTGGTCGGAATACGATGTGGACAAAACCGACCCGCTGCTCCCCGCCGGGGGCGCGCAGGTCGAGTATCGCGTGTGCGACCTTTACGCATTCTACCTGCGCGACCTGCCCGCCGCGCCCGATTGCGAGCTCTACTGGCCCGAGGCGCGGCGCGACGAGGCAGTTGCCGCTGCCGCGCAATATCTCCGCGATTACGGCGACCTGCTCCAGTATGTCCCCGGCCAGGGCATCGCCGATCCCGACGTCGATCCCGACGCCAAGCGTGTCGAGATCCATTTTCCCAAGCTCGACGGGCCCGCCACCGAAGACGATGTAAAACAACACCGCGCCATCTTCTCACTCGGCGACGGGAGCCGCCCATGGACCTTGCCGCAAACGCCGGCGAAGGTTTTCTGGATGGCGAAGAAGGACGCCGCGCATCCCGCCGGCCTTTACGGCCTGGCGTGGCAGGCGGAGGAAAAACAGGTGGACGGAAAATGGGAGCGCTGGTTCGGCTACGTGGGGCAGCACGGCTTCGAGCGCATCCCGGGCGCGCAGATCGAGTTCATTCTCCCCTCCACGATCCAGGAGATGTGGGGCCGCCAGCCCGGCGGCATCGACACGCTCCTCCGCGACCCCGGCGGCGCGTGGCCGGCTTACGTCCCGTTTGGCGGCGAAAAGACAGTCGCGCTGTCAGCGTCCAAACCCGTGCGCGTCGAATTCTCGATCCGCAACCGCACCGGCGCCGACATGACATTCCCGCCCGGCTTCTTCCAGCCGCAGGACCGCGGAAAACAACTCCCGCCCGGCGTGAAAATCAGCCTCGCCTGCTGCGAGATCACTCCCGATTCCCCCGCGCCGGGCAAAACCAACAACTTGGAAAAACTGCCATGGAAGGAAGTCCCCCTCCGCGACGGCATCCCCGCCGACACCGAAAAATCGCCCGCGCCAGTAACGCTCGGGGCCGCGGAAAAGAAAACAGTGTTTAACATCGACCTGCGCGACTTTTTCGATCTCTCAAAGCGCGGCTACTACCGCCTGAAGGTCGGCTGCGAAACCCCCACCCCCGGCATCAGCACCGCAAACGAGGCCATCTTCATCATCGGCGACCCGTGATCCGCCCCATGCAGCGCTTGATTCTCCGCGTCGATTGCCCTATGAATCGGGCGATGCGAATCTCCCTCCGTGCGGCAGTCTGTTTCCTTGTCGCTTGCGCCATTTTTTGCGTGACGGCGCACGGTCAGGCGCCAGCGCCGGTCGATTCGCCCGCGCCTTCGCAACCCGCCGAGCCGCAGACGTTGAGCAAGCAGGTCGCCACGGATTGCTGGAACAAGCGCCGCCTGGCAATCCGCGCCGTGAATTTGAAATACATCGCGCTCACGCAAACCGCGGCGGACGCGTTCACCAAGGAGAACAACGCCCAGCGCACAACCGACGCGAACACATGGATCAAGAACCTCGCGTGGGCAAACGACGCGAATCTCAAGGGCGTCGCGCCCGACACGAAGGACCGCCTCGGCGAATTGCAGGCCGCGTACCTCAAGGAGCGCGTGGAGGCCATCGTGTCCGCGGATGGCGAGTGCATCGACATGGTCGAAACGGCCATGAAAAAGGCGTCGCAATCCGGCGACCAGGAGAGCCTCCTCGACCTCGGGAAACAGGAGGAGCGCATCCGCCAGGAGTTACGCTCCGTGGCGCGGGCCGACGTCGCTTCGCCAAAACTTTCGGTGGTCGAGAAAGCCACCGCCGAGTGCAACAACGGCCGCAACGCCGCGGTGAAAACGGTGAATGAAAAATACGCCGCCCTCTCCCTCACCGCCATGCTCGATTTCACAAAAGCAAACGACCAGGCGAATGCTGATGCCGCCCGCGAATGGGCGCGCCGCCTCAACTGGACGGACGACCACGGCAATCTCGACTCGTTGTCGCCCGGCGCAAAAAACCGCCTCGGCGAAC
>DASZPK010000388.1:0-4725 GCA_035550335.1 Chthoniobacteraceae bacterium
CGAACGACGCCGCGGGCGCCATCTCCCGTCTGGACGACATGGGCATCGAGCCGTTCCTGATTTCCAGCTCCGTGCTCCTCACATGCGCCCAGCGTCTCGTCCGCAAAATCTGCCCGAACTGCAAGGAGGAGCGCGCGCCTGAGCCGGAACTGCTTGCCTCGCTCGGCATCGAGGATACCGGTGAAAGTACTTTCTACCACGGCGCGGGGTGCGACCGCTGCAAGCGCCGCGGTTATCTCGGCCGCGCCGCGGTCATCGAAGTGCTGCCGGTTTCGGAGACCATCCGCCGCCTGATTATCAAGCGCGCATCCGCCGCGGTGATCAAGAACCAGGCGATCAGCGAGGGGATGAAAACTTTGCGCATGGTTGGTATTGACAAAGCCCGGGAGGGTATTACGACTTTAGAAGAAGTCCTCCGCGTGACGGCGGAAGATGTCTAAGGTCCTATGGGCATCCTCTCCAACCTGTTTAAACAAAAGTCCACAAAAGCCACGTCCGAGCGGCCGGAGGGACGCCCCACATCCGCGCTCTCCGCGTTTGCCGGCAGGTCGCCACGCGATACCGAAACACCCGGGGCCGAAGCGACCGGATCCCCTTCTCCAGCAGCCGAAACCGTGGAAATGCAACAGGAGGCGCGGCAGAAAAACATTTCGTTCGGGAAGCTCAAGGAAAACGCAGCGGAGCCTGCCGCCACGATTCCCGGGGTCAAACCGGTTACGCGCAGCCTTGCTCCCGTCAAACACCAGGAGATTTCCGAAAAACAAATTTCCATCGACTTTGACGACGTGCAGCCGCAAATCCCGGCGGGATTGCTGAAGCCGGCCGGTGGCGGGGCCTCGAAAGCGAAGCTGTTGTTCAATACCTACGAATTGCTACCCGGCCTGTCGCAAGGAAAAGCCACCGCTCCGGTCACGCGGATCGCACAGCTTGCGCCGGATCTTTTCAACGGCGAGGCGCCGCCCGCCGATTCCACGGTCGAGCTGCCCTTGAAAAAAATCGTGGCGCAGATCGGTGTTTTCCCCGGACGCCCCGACCAGGTGGACGAAATCTTTCCGCCGCTCGATGCGCGCTACGCCGGCTTGGTAACCGAAAAGGATGCCCCGCCCGCGATGCGCGCCGCCGCGCCCGAGCCTCAACCGGTGCAAGAGGCCGTTGCTCCGGAAGCCGCATCCCCCTCACCCGCGCCCGAACCCCAGCCGGCGCCCGAGCAAACCGCGATGGCTGCCCCAGCCGAAGTCCCGGCTGCCGAGGCAAGTGGCAACGGCAGCACGAACGGCAATCACGTTGAACCGGCCTCCGGGATTGAGACCGTGTCCTACAGTCTCGCCTCGATTTTCCCGAACGTGCCCGAATCGTGGCTCGACGGGAAATTGAAATCCGTGGATCGCGCGGTCCGCATTATCGTGCCGTTCGATCTCGTCGAAGTGCAGATTGCCTCCGGGCGGGTGGAACTTCCCTTTGCCGATTTCTTCCGCGCGCTTCCCGAAAATTTGAAGGAGCATTTTTCCGGCGACAGGGGGGGAGCGCCGGCAAAGGTGCTCGTTCCGTTAAACGAAGTTTTTCAAAACCTCCCCGGCGTCGAACCGCTTCCGCCTCCGTCACCAGCACCTGTCGCGCGAGAGCCCGAGCCGGAGCCGGTCGAGGAAAAAATCGAGGAGAAGGAACCGGCACTTGCAGCGCCAGCGATCGAAGAAATTTCCGCGGAACCCGAGGCGGTTGCGGCACCGCTCCCCGTCGAGGAAATCCACGAAACGGTCGCCTCAGCGGAACCCGCGCCCGACGAGCGCTTGCCGGAATCGGAGCTTTTGCCGCCCTTGCCCGAGCCGGTCCCTGTGCCGCACGCCGTCATCCCGGAAGAAGCCCCAACCGCCCAAACGGAAAACGCGGAAGAGCCCCAGCCGGCGGAAGCCGCACTTGAGCCGGTTGCCTCCGGATCCGAAACTCAACCCGAAGCCGGGCCGCCCAAGATGGAGATCGAGCCGGAACCCGCAGCTGCCCATGCCGAGCCTGCGCATACGAACGGAAACGGCGATTTGCATCTCATCACGCCAAGCATCCAGGTTCTCCGCATGGCTCCCCCTCCCATTTCCACAAGGCTCTCCTTCGCGCCCGAACCGGAGCAGACCGAAGCCGCGCAACCGGCACCGGCCCCGGCTCCCGTCCAGCAAGAAACCGTCGCCGAACCGGAAAAAACGACGGCGGCGGCGCAAGAACCGGTGGTTGCCACAGCCGAACCCGGGCCCGCGATTGTTTCGAGCGCCAACATTGCGAATTTCATCGTCACCGATGGAAAGTTGGATACGCGCAAGACCGTGGAGCATGTCATCCTGCTGCCGGGCATTACCGCGGCGGCGCTCATCATCAAGGGCAAGACCAGGACCGCCGGCGAATTCCCCAAGAGTTTGCACGCGTACGAAACAGGCAAGGGATTGTTCCAGACCTTCGAAGGCCACCCGGCGAAGGCGACTGCCGCCGCGCCGCGCCCAAACGCCGTGACGCTGCACCTCGACGCATTTTCCGGCACGTGGTTCAAGCAGAACGGGATCATGCTTTGCGTGCTGCACCCGGAGCGTGCGCTGGACGCCGCCACGCACAGCGCCGTGATGCTCGTGGTGCAGGAAATTGTGCGCTTGCGCCAGCACTGAGTCCCGCCCATTATCGGGCGATGGCGATCAGTAATTACACCGCCCGCAAGGTCCAATTCAAAATCGTCATTTACGGCCCACCGCACGCCGGGAAAACGACGACCCTGCACTGCCTCCACTCCCGGCTCGACACCGAATCGACCAGCGAATTCCACACCCTCAAAAGCGCCGCGGACAAAACGCTCTCTTTCGAGTTCATCGCGCGCGACGCCACGCTGTTCGGCGATTTCAAAATCCAGTTCGAGGTCTCCACCGTTCCCGGCGAGGTGGTCTTCAACGCCCCGCGCAAGCTTGTGCTCCGCGATGCGGACGGCATCCTTTTCGTCGCCGATTCCGAATGGGCGCGCGTGGCCGACGACGTGGCGAGCTTCAAGAACCTCGAGGAAAATCTCAAGAAACTCGGCGCCGGCGTGGACGACATCCCGCTGGTGCTCGCGTTCAACAAGCGCGACCTGCCCGACGTGGCGCCCGCGGCTTATCTCGATTTTGTGTTAAACAACCGCAAGCGCCGCGTCCCTTCCTTCGAGACGCAGGCGGCGGACGGCTCCAACATCGTGGCCGCATTCCGGGCGCTCTGTGAGCTGGTCGTGCAGCATTTCCTCGAGAGCAACCCCGAGGCGTCCGCGGTCGCAAGCGTTTCCGAGGCGTAAACCGCTTTCAAAATCCGCGGGATGTGGTAGGCTTCCACCGGATTGACAGATGATCGCCGTCCCGGCGCGAGCCGTGGGTGGAGGAAAGTCCGAACACCACAAGGCAGCATGCCGTGTAAAATACGCGGGGGTTCACGATGAAAATCGCGGACGACGGAAAGTGTCGCAGAAAACAAACCGCCTTCGCGCAAGCGGAGGCAAGGGTGAAAAGGCGGGGTAAAAGCCCACCGCCCGGAGCGCAAGCGACGGGGCACGAAAAACCCCATGCGGTGCAAGACAGAACAGGGAGTTGGGCCGCCTGCCCGCAACCTCCCGGGTAATAGTCGCACCACGCTGTCAGTAAGACGCGGGCGCGCCGCGCAAGCGGCGTGAGATAAATGATCATCCCAGACAGAATTCGGCTTACAGTCATCCAAAATGGGGGCGCTTTTCGTAAAGGAAAAGCGCCCTCTGCTTTTTCACGGCTGGAGTGCGTCACCCCGCTTTATGCAGCGCCAGGTAAATGCGGATCTGCCCGTACTCGATCCGGTCGCCGAGCAATTCCTTCACGGCGCCCAGGCCGCCCACGGTCACCTTCGACAGGGCGGTTTCGATGAGGCGCTCTTCCTCGCGGCTTACGATTCCGCTCGTGTCCATTTTTTCGCCGGCCTCGATGGCGGAAGCCAAATGCGTGTAGATGGTGCTGGCCGCAAAACCGCGCTCGCGGGCGATCTGCTCCACGTTCTTCCCGGCCCGCAGCAATCGCAATGTCTCGCGCGTGGTGTCGTTGAGACGCGATTTCGACTGCGGCGGCGCGCTGCGCAATTCATCGAGCTCGTCGGCAAAAACCTGGCGCGGGTGCTCGCGGAGGTGTTGCTGGATGGCGGCCATGAACTGCTTACCAAATTCCTCCAGCTTTTTTGCGCCCACGCCGGAGATCCCGGCGAATTCCCGCTCGGTCACGGGATATTTTCTCGCCATCACCCGCAGCGACACATCCGAGAAAATAATGTAGGCAGGAACATCCCGCGCATCGGCAACCTCCCGGCGCAGCGCGCGCAACTTCGCAAAAAGCTCCTCGTCGCAGGAAATTTCCCCGGCGCGCTTCCCGCGCTCGCCAGCGGGCTTTTCCGGCGCGATGACGGGCCGGGTCAGCTTCACTGGACGGCGCGCGCGAAGCACTTCCATCCCCTTGTCCGTGAGTTCAAGCACGCTGAATTTTTCGGCAGCCTGCGTGCAATAGCCAAGCCGGATGATCTCGCGCCCGATGGCCTGCCACTCGGCGCGCGTGTGCTCCTTCCCGATACCGTAGGTGGAGACCTTGTCGTGGTTCCATTTGCGGATTTTTTCGGTGCTCGCGCCCGTGAGGACTTCGACAACGTGGTTTAAACCGACGCCGAAACGCGACGCTTGGCGCAGGCGGTAAACACACGAGAGGAATTTTTGCGCGG
>DASZPK010000389.1:0-5707 GCA_035550335.1 Chthoniobacteraceae bacterium
ATCGAGGACGTCGATTTTCCGACCATCGCGAAATATTCCGAGCACGACGTCGGCCTGCCCGGGGTGGAGATCGCGGTGAAGCCGGTGCGCCAGTATTTATACGGCGCCATGGCCGCGCACATCCTCGGTTACGTCGGCATGCCCAAGAACATCAAGGACCTGCCCGACGCGGACGACTACGAGTTTTACCAGCCCGACGTGCAGGGCAAGACCGAGGTCGAGGCCGCGATGGACGATTATCTCCGCGGCACGCCCGGCGTGCGCGTGATGCAGCGCAACCTCAGGGGCGTCATCGACACCGAGGTCTCCACCATCCCGCCCAAGCCCGGCAACAACGTTTATCTCACCATCGATGCCCGCATCCAGTACATCTGCGAGGATGCGCTGCGCGCCGTGCCGCGCGGCGCCGTGGTTGTCGTAAACCCGAACAACGGCGACATCCTCGGCATGGCCTCCGTCCCCTCCTACGACCCGAATAAATTCATCCCGGGCATTTCCGCCGCCGATTTCAAGGCGCTCACCGACGACGACGACCTCGCCCCGCTCTACAACCGCGCAGTCCGCGCCTACCCGCCGGGCTCGACCTTCAAGATCGTCACCGCGCTGGCCGGCCTGCGGAAAAAAATGGGCGGCAATTCGTACACCTGCAATGGCAGCTACATGATCGGCAACCGCCCGTTTCATTGCTGGATCGCGGCCAAGGGCGGCGCGCACGGCACCATCGGGCTTACCGAGGCGCTCAAGGTTTCGTGCGATTGTTATTTTTACCAGTACGGCATCGCGGCGGGCATCGATTCCATCGACCAGACCGCCGAGATGCTCGGCCTCGGCGAAAAACCAGGACTCGACCTTTCCGAGGAATCCTCCGGCGTGATCCCGAGCCCCGACTGGCTTGCGCAGCATAGCAACGGCGAAAGATGGGGCGAGGCGCAGACGGCAAACTCCTCCATCGGCCAGGGCTACGACCTCGCCTCCCCGCTGCAAATGGCCATGGCATACGCGACGGTGGCCAACGGCGGCATTTCCTATTACCCGCGCCTCGTTCGCACCGTCCTCACGCCGGAAGGCAAGCCGCTCCTCGGCCCCGACGGCCAGCCCGTGGTGCCCGACGAACCAAAAGTGCGCGCCGACCTGCGCAACGATTTTAGCAAAGCGGACATCGATCTCGTCCGCCTCGGCCTTTGGAAAGTGGTGAACGATCCCGGCGGCACCGGTGCGAGCGCCCGCCTCAAGAGCGTGGTCGTCGCGGGCAAAACGGGCACCGCGCAGGCATGGCGCGGGCATACCGAGGACGATGTCGCATGGTTCTGCTGTTTCGCGCCGTACGACAAGCCGCGCTACGCCATTTGTGCGATGGTCAACGGCGGCATGCACGGCGGCTCCGTGGCCACGCCGATCGCGGCGCGAATTCTCGACCAGTGCGTCGCGATGGACAACGGGACCTTTACGCCCGACCTCAAGCCGCTCCCCCCCGCGCATTCCGATCACCCGTACGAGATCGTTCAAGCCGTGGTTTACAAAAATGGCCCGACCGCGCTCGGCGGTCCCGGCGGGGCGGCCCCCGAGGACGAGACGCATGACAACGACAACCCGCATGCCGCCGATTCCTCGCACCGGCAGATGGCCCAGCCCGACATCCGCCCCGATCCCGACGCCCAAGGCCAGGTCTCCCGGATCCCCGCGCCGCAGCCCACCCCCGACCGCCGTAATATTTTCCAGAAACTATTCAACTCAAACAGAACGGCAACCCCCACCCCCACCCCCCACCCCCCCGCGCATCCGCATTAGCAATGCAGGCCGCGGGAATACAACAACCCTTTAAACATTATCCATTTCAATGATAGAAAAAGTGAAACGCATGCTCGGGCTCGCCCCAAAGCGGTCCGGCAACAAGCTCATTATTAACTGCGAAAAACTCGAGCAGCGCGTCGCGCTCCTCGAAAACAGCCAGCTCGAGGAATACAACGTCGAGCGCCAGACCGAGCGCAACATCGTCGGCGGCATTTTCAAGGGCAAGGTGAAGAACATCGAGCACGGCCTCAAGGCCATGTTCGTCGACATCGGCTACGAGAAAAACGCGTTCCTCCATTTCTGGGACGCGATCCCCGGGCTCGACAGCGGCGTCGAGCAGGTGGCCCGCAAAGGCGCGCAGAAAAACAAAAAGAAAATCACCGCCGCCGATATCCCGAAGATTTACCCCGTCGGCTCCGAGGTGCTCGTGCAGGTGACCAAGGGCCCGATCAGCAACAAGGGGCCGCGCATCACCACGAACATCAGCCTCGCGGGCCGTTACCTCGTGCTCATGCCCTACAACGACCAGAGCGGCATCTCCCGCAAGATCGAGGACCCGAAGGAACGCGACCGGCTCCGCAAAATTTTGCAGGCGCTCGATGTCCCCGAGGGCATGGGCGTGATCGTCCGCACCGTGGGCGAAGGCCAGCGAGCGCGTTATTTCGTGCGCGACATCGGCCTGCTGCTCGAGCAGTGGCGCCATATCGAGGAGCAGATGCGCACCAAGCCCGCGCCGAGTTGCGTCTTCCGCGAACCCGACCTCGTCGAGCGCACCGTGCGCGATTTCCTCACCGACGAAATCGACGCGGTGGTTTGCGACGACCTCCAGGCAGTCGAGCGCATGCGGAACCTGGTCAGCCAGATTTCCAAGCGCTCCCGCAATCGCATCCAGCATTACAACGAGCCAGTGCCGATCTTCGAAAGATACAACGTCCAGAAACAGATCGACGACGCGTTCCACCGCCAGGTGTGGCTCAAGTGCGGCGGTTACATCGTCATCGACGAAACCGAGGCGCTCATCGCCATCGACGTGAACACCGGCCGCAACAAGGGCGGCAAGGACGTCGAGCGCACCATCCTGCAAACCAATCTCGAGGCCGCCGACGAAATGGCGCGCCAGATGCGCCTCCGAAACATCGGAGGATTGATCATCGGCGATTTCATCGACATGAAATCGCGGAAGGACCAGCAAGCCGTTTACCAGCGCATGAGGGACCGCCTCAAGCGCGACAAATCGAAGACGCACGTGCTCCCGATTTCGCAACTCGGCCTCATGGAAATGACGCGCCAGCGCGCCGCCGAATCGATCAGCGGCTCCGTGTTCGAGGCGTGCCCGTATTGTCACGGGCGCGGCAAGGTGAAGAGCGCGATGACGATGAGCGTCGAATTGCAGCGCGCCCTGCACGCCGTGATGAAGAAATACCAGGACATCCACGAGGTGAAAGTGATCGTGCATCCCAAGGTGCTCGACCGCCTCCGCAGCGAGGACGACGAGCTCCTGGTGGAGATCGAGCGCAAGTACGCGGGGCGCCTCACGTTCCGCAGCGAGCCGAATTATCATCTCGAGCAATTCGTCATCACTGATGCGAACACTGGCGCCGAGTTAAAGGCTTGACGGATTTTTTTTGTCGGGTAGTGAGATTGGGGCGATGCTGGTGCATCGCGCCCGCAATCACCATCACCGCAAAATGAAATCAGCCTTGATGCCATCCCCGCCGCGGAAGCCTGCCATGCACAAGTCGGAAAACAAAATCCTCGTCGCCGACGACGAGGCCGATGTTTTGAATCTCGTTTCGTCAAACCTCAAAAACGCGGGGTTCAGCGTGATCAAGGCGCACGACGGCGCCACCGCGTTGAGCAAGGCGCGCGAAGGCGCCCCGATCCTGATCGTGCTCGACATCATGCTCCCGGGCATGTCGGGGCTGGAGGTTTGCAAAACTTTGAAGAACGACCCCGCCACCTCGCAAATCCCGATCATCATGCTTACCGCGAAAGCCGAGGAGATCGACCGCATTCTCGGGCTCGAACTGGGCGCGGACGATTACATCACCAAGCCGTTCAGCCCGCGCGAACTGGTGCTCCGCGTCAAATCGGTCGTGCGTCGCTCCGGCGGCAGCCAGCACGAGAAGCCCGACCTTATCAAGATCGGCGACATCGTGGTCGATCGCCTGCGCTTCGACGTGCGCGTGAAAGATGAGTCGCTCGAAATGACGCCCACGGAATTCAAGCTTCTCCTCATCCTCATGGAGCGCCGCGGCCGCGTGCAAAGCCGCGAAGTGCTGCTGAACGACGTGTGGGGATACGACAACGTCCTGGATACGCGCACCGTCGACACCCACGTGGCGCGCCTGCGGGAGAAATTGCGCAAGGGAAAGGTTTCCATCGAGACAGTGCGCGGGTTCGGCTACCGGATCACGGCGGAATGAAACTCACCGGAGAACGCCGGCCCCAACGGTCCGCTGCGCCGCGCGTGGCTGGCCGTGCCTGAGTGGATTCCATACGCGATTGCCGCAATTGCCGTGGCGATCGCCATCGGCGTTTACCTTGTGGCATGGAAGTACCTCGGGCCATGGCGACAGCTTGAGCAGATGGTGAACGACCTCGCCGAGGGAAAAAGGCCGGGGAGTTTTGTTTTCCATGGCGCGCGCCGGTTCACGCGAGTGGCGCTGAGCCTCGAAAAGCTGGCCGACGAGCAATTGCGCCTCAAGCGCCAGATGAGCGAGGAGGAATTCAACCTCCAGGCGATCCTTTCCAACATGGCCGAAGGGGTGATGGTGGTCGATTCGAACCACGTGATCCGCCTCGTGAACGCCTCGTTCATGAAACTTTTCAACCTGCGCTCCAGCCCGTTGCAGCAGACCGCGCTCGCCGCGCTGCGCGAGGCCTCCGTCGAGGAAGTGCTGCGCGCCACTTCGCAGACGGGGGAGACGCAGTCGCGGGAAATTTCCATCCACGGCGCCGACCAGACGGGCCCCATGGGGCCGCCGCGCTATTTTGCGCTCAGTTCGGTGCCCATCAAACGCAGCGACGGCCAGGTGAGCGGCATGGTCGTCGTGCTGCACGACATCACGCGCCTGCGCCAATTGGAGGACGTGCGCCGCGATTTCGTCGCAAACCTCTCCCACGAACTGCGCACGCCCCTCTCGATCTTCCGCGGTTACGTCGAGAACCTCATCGACGCCCCCGGCATGAGCCGCAAGGAGCGCGTCGGGATTTACCAGATCATGGAGCGCCACTCGCTGCGGCTCAACGCGCTGCTGGAGGATCTGCTCACGCTCGCGCGCCTCGAGTCCCGTACCGAAAAGCTGGATCTGGGCGAAATCGAGCTTCCGCTTTTTTTGCAGCGGTTCGGAAGGGAATGGGCGGGCAAGGCCGACAAAAAGAAAATCACGCTCGATCTCGACGTGGATCCCGCCGTGCCGCTGCTGCTTGCCGACGAATTCCGCATCGAGCAAATCCTCACGAACCTCCTCGACAACGCCATCAAGTTCACCCCCGAGGGGGGGCGGGTCGGCATCGCCGCGCGGCAGAACGAAGACAGGGTCGAAATCCGCGTCGAGGACACCGGCATCGGCATCCCCTTGGGCGACCTGAAGCACATCTTCGAGCGCTTTTACCGCGTCGAGAAGGCGCGCACGCGCGAGAAGGGGGGCACCGGCCTCGGTTTATCGATTGTAAAACACATCATGGCGCTCCACGGCGGTACGGTGGAGGCGAAGAGCGAACTCGGCAAGGGGACCGCGATCATCCTGCGGTTCCCGGCTTCCGTTTAACCATCTGAAAGAGCTTGCAAAAAGTGTAATGTGAGACATATTTGTATCATGAAAACAGCGACTGTGCGCGACCTAAGAAATCATTTTGCTGCTGTGGCATCTTGGGTTGAAGCTGGAGAGCAAATCACCATTACCCGTCATGG
>DASZPK010000390.1:0-2433 GCA_035550335.1 Chthoniobacteraceae bacterium
CTCCGTCACGAACGGCACAAACGGATGCAGCAGCCGCAGCGTATGCCCGAGCACAAAATCCATCACCGCCAGCGTATTCGCCTTGCGCGCCGGCTCGGGCGAATTGAGCGTCGCCTTGCTCGCCTCCAGGTACCAGTCGCAATACTCGCTCCAGAAAAAGCGATAGAGCACCTGCGTCGCATCATTGAACCGGTATTCATCCAGCGCCGTCGAGATCTCCCGGATCGCCGCATCAAGCCGCAGCAGGATCCATTTGTCATCGCTCGTGAGCAGCGCGGGATTGATCTCCCCCTCAGTCTCTCCCCCCTGCATCTGCCGGAACCGCGCCGCATTCCACAGCTTCGTGCAAAAGTTGCGCCCCAGTTCCACATTCTTGTCGTCATAAATAACATCCGACCCCAGCGGCGCGCTTCGCATGATGCCAAAGCGGAGGGCATCCGCGCTGTATTGCGCGATGAGATCGAGCGGGTCGGGAGAATTCCCCAGCGCCTTCGACATCTTCCGCCCCTGCTTGTCCCGGATGATCCCCGTGAAATAAACATTGTAAAACGGCAGCTCATGCATGTATTCAAACCCCGCCATAATCATCCGTGCGACCCAAAAGAAAATAATGTCCGGCCCCGTCACAAGGTCCGTCGTCGGGTAAAACTTCGCCAGCGTCGCCGTCTTCTCTGGCCAGCCCATCGTGGCGAAGGGCCAAAGCCAAGAACTTGCCCATGTATCAAGCACATCGGGATCTTGGGTGAAGCCGAAATCGGCAAAATTCTCATGAAGAGACGGAAGCGACGTGCACACCAGGAGGTGGTGCTCGGCTTTTTTGTCCAATTGCGAATCGTCGGACTCGACCTGGCTTTGGAAATACACAGTGTCGACAGGCACGACCGCGTCGTCGATTCTGATCACGAGCTCGTTTTGATAGCCATCGGGCAGGAAAGAATCCTGCAGGATCAAGCCGAGCAAATCCTGATAGATTTGTCGTAAGCTCATCTCTCCAGATTTCGTCGCCACCGGCACGCGGTGGCCCCACCAGAGCTGGCGCGAGATGCACCAGTCCTGGATGTTTTCAAGCCAATGGTCATACACCTTTGCCCAGCGGTCGGGATGGAACTTCATTTTGCCGCTGGCCACCACTTCGCGCGCTTGTTTTACACTCGGGTATTTGAGGAACCATTGCTCGCTCAGGCGCGGCTCGATGGGGACCTGGCCGCGCTCGCTGAAGCCGACGTTGTTTTGGTAGGGCTCTTCTTTTTCGAGTGCACCGAGGTCGCGCAGGTGCTCGACGGCCACTTTGCGCGCTTCGAAACGGTCGAGGCCAGCGAGGGATTCGCCGGCGAGGGCGTTCATCGTGGCGTCGGGGTTCATGATGTCGATGACCGGCAGGTTGTGGCGGAGGCCGATTTCGTAGTCGGCCTTGTCGTGCGCGGGGGTCACTTTGAGCACGCCGGTGCCGAACTCGAAATCGACATGGTCGTCGCCGATGATCGGGATGAGTTTTTGCTCTTGCGGCAACTGCACGGGGAGGGGACGCACGACGTGCCTGCCGATGAGATGGGCGTAGCGCGTGTCCTTCGGGTTCACGGCCACCGCGGTGTCGCCGGGGATGGTCTCGGGGCGCGTGGTGGCGATGGTCAAAAAGGTGCCGGGCTGTTCGGCCACCTCGACTTTGAAATAATAGAGGAAGCCTTTCTGCGGCTTCATCTCGACTTCCTCGTCGCTGACGGCGGTGAGGGAGGCGGGGCACCAGTTCACCATGCGCTTGCCGCGGTAGATGAGGCCTTTTTTGTAAAGGTCGACGAAGACGCGCTGCACGCAGCGGGAATACTCGGGATCGAGGGTGAAACGCTCGCGCGTCCAATCGCACGAGGCGCCGAGCTTCTTGAGCTGCTGAATGATGATGCCGCCGGATTTCTCCTTCCATTCCCAAATCTTCGCCACGAGTTTCTCGCGGCCGAGGTCGTCGCGGTGGCGCATCTCGCCGGATTTGCGGAGGTTTTTTTCCACGACGTTCTGCGTGGCGATGCCGGCGTGGTCGGTGCCGGGGAGCCAGAGCACTTCCTTGCCGAGCATGCGGGCGCGGCGGGCGAGGATGTCCTGGATCGTGTTGTTGAGAACGTGCCCCATGTGGAGGACGCCGGTGACGTTGGGCGGGGGGATGACGATGGAGTACGCGGGCTTTGGCGAGGCGGGGTCGGCGGTGAAACAGCCGTCCGCCAGCCATTTCGCGTACCATTTTTCCTCGATGGTCTGCGGCTCGTACGTCTTCGGGATCTCGGTTGTTGCGTCTGACATGGGAAGTGAAAGTGAAAGTGAAAGTGGAATGGCCGTCAATCATTTGAAGATCGGAGTGTAAACTGCGCCATTCCGCTTTCATTTGCCACTTTTCACTTTTAAAAAACCCCTTGCATTGACTTCCGGGCAGGGGCAAACTCCGCG
>DASZPK010000391.1:0-1719 GCA_035550335.1 Chthoniobacteraceae bacterium
GGTTGAGCTTTTCGAGGTAATCCACGGCGAGCACCGGTTGGATCACGTTCGGGTTGGTCGATTTCGGGCTCGGATGGGGTTGCGCGAAAAAATACGCGCACGCAACCGCCGCGCACACCGCGAGGGCAATCGCGGCCACGAGGGTTTTTTTGCGGCGTCGGAAAAAACTGGGGACTTCCTTCATTTGTCGAGGGCAGGAAACTAAGCGCTTTCTTGCTTGCATCTCAAGTATTCATCGCTTATTTCATCACGCCTCATTTTCCGGCGGGTTGGTAGCTCAGCTGGTAGAGCAGTGCCCTTTTAAGGCATTGGTCCTGGGTTCGAGTCCCAGCCAACCCATTTTTTCCTGCGAAGTCGTTTCCCAGCCGTCCCGGCGGGATTGCTTCCGACTGGCGTTCGTGCATACTGAGGCCGCATGAATTCCCTCCACCGTTGTTTTACAATCGTTGCCGCCTCGTGCGCGGCCATTTTGATTTCAAGCGCACTTTTTGCGGGGACGCCGGAGGCCAGTCCGTCGCCGGTTGCCAGCGGCTCCGATGAAGCCCTTCCGGTTTTGCCGCAAGCGAATACCTCAGTGCCCGGTGTCGAGTTTTACCGCATCAAGATCGAGGGCACGGGGCCGGGGCGCCCGATGGAACTCGACCTCTACCTGCCCGCGGGGCGGCATGACGCGAAATCGCTGCCGTGCGTTTTCATCGCGCCGGCGGGGACGGGACAACATGGGGCCGTCTTCGAGGATGGCGACCGGGTCGAGCATTTTCCCTATGTGAAGGCGGGGTTCGCGGTGATGGCCTACGATCTCAGTGGGCCGCTGGCCGATCCGCACAAGGATTCGTACACGTATGGCGACATGATGGGGCCGGTCGCGAGATTCATGGAGGCGGATGGCGGGCTCATCAACGGGCGCACGGCGATCGATTATGTGCTGAAGCGGGTGCCGGAGGTCGATCCCGCGCAACTTTACGCCTGCGGCCACAGCTCGGCGGCGACCGTGGCGCTGAACCTCGCGCGCGGCGATGCGCGCATCAAGGCCTGCTGCGCCTACGCCCCGCAGGTGGACGTGGAGAAATGGTGGAGCAACGCGCCGAAGATGGACAAGTTCGTGCCGGGCTACAAAGATTTCCCGGCGAAAAAATCGCCGCTGCGCCACGTGGCCGATTTCAACTGCCCGGTCTATCTCTTCCACGCGGACGACGATTCGCAGATCCCGATGGCCGACATGCAGGCATTCGTGGCGGCGATGCAGGCGGCGGGCAAGAAAATCACGTTCGATCGCGTGGCTACCGGCGACCATTACCAATCGATGATCGACCACGGCATCGCGGGCGGGATCAAGTTCATGGAGTCCGTGGGGGCGAAGCCGCTGCCACCGGTCGTGAAGGACACGGCTTCCCATTAAACATAATTGCGCAGCGCATCCGGAAACTCGCTGAGCGCGCTGCGGATCGCCTCGGGGTAGCGCGAGATAACCGCGGGATCGCCGCGCACCGTCACCCAACCGACCGTGCCGCCGCCCTCGCTGGGGAGAAGCATGCTGCCGATGGAGATGGTGCCGCGGTCCTCGGCGACGCTCGAGATCGGGGAAAGCGAAACGGCAACGGCGTTCAGGAACGAGACGGTCACGCTGCCAAAGCCGCGCTGGCGCCCGCGCGCGTTCGCGGCAATGAGGGCGCGCGCGAGGAATGGCGGGAGGAGCGCGATGCGCTTCATTGTGCGGTA
>DASZPK010000392.1:0-2895 GCA_035550335.1 Chthoniobacteraceae bacterium
TTGACCGGCATCTTCCAGAAGATGCTGGAGAACCTGCCGGTGGCACAGCGCCAGGCATTGCACCTCTCGTATTACTGCGGCCTGAGCCAGCGTGAGATAGCCGCCCGCACGGGCATCCCGCTCGGCACCGTGAAGACGCGCCTCGAACTCGCGCTGCGCAAGGTGCGCTCCGCGGTGATGGCGCTGGGCGATTTCCAGGAATGGTCGCCCGTGCACGTGCGCGTGTAAGCCATATAAGCGATAGCAAGACTTCCATTGGGAGGGGCAAACAGCGCGCGAGAGTCCATTCGGGCTTTCGCGCACTGTTATTTTTGCGCGTGGGGTCGTGGCAGCTGAGGCCTTTTACTTTTCACCCGTCGACAACCCCAGGCGCCTCATCTTCCCGTAGAGCGTGGGGCGGTGGATGCCTAGCAATTCGGCGGCTTTCTTTTTGTTGCCACCGGAGCGGTGCAGCGCGTCCATCAAGGCGCGGCGCTCCACGTCCTCGAGCGCGAGGGAGGTTACCCCGGGGGATTGGAGTGGTTGCGGCGCGTGGGCGGCGATCCCGGGCAATTGGATTTCGCTTGGCAAAAATTCCGGGAGCACGACCGGGCCGTCGCACAGCACGAGCGCGTGCTCGATGGTGTTCTGGAGCTCGCGCACGTTGCCGGGCCACGAATGCTTGCGCAGCAGTTCCAGCGTTTCCGGCGCGATCTTGGGCACGGGCTTTTTCAATTGCTTCGAAAAGCGGCGCACGAAGGTGTCGGTCAATTTCGTGATGTCCTCGCGCCGGTCGCGCAGCGCCGGGATTTCGATCTCGAACGTCTTGATGCGGAAATACAAATCCTGGCGCAGCACGCCGTCGGCCACGGCCTGCGCGACCGGGCGGTTGCACGCGGTGATGAGCCGGAAATTCACGGGGATATCCTTCGTGGTGCCGAGCGGGCGGAATTCGCGCTCCTGCAACACGCGCAGGAAACGGGTCTGCAATTCCACGGGCATCTCGGTGATCTCGTCGAGGAAGAGCGTGCCGCCATCCGCCTCCGCGAGCATGCCGGGGAAGGCCGCCACCGCGCCGGTGAACGCCCCTTTCGCGTAGCCGAAAAGCTCGGCCTCGATCATGTTCGCGGGGAAGGCGCTGCAATTCAGCTTCACCATGGTTTTTTGCGCGCGCGGGCTGAGCCGGTGGACTTCGCGCGCGTAGATCTCCTTGCCCACGCCGCTCTCGCCCGTGAGCAAAATATTCGCGTCGCTCGGGGCCACGCGCTGGATGAGCTGCTCGACCTCGCGCATCTTGCGGCTGATCGCCACGGGCCCGAGCTGCTCCTCCGCCACGCGCAGGCGTTTTTGCAATTGCTCGCGCTCCTCGCGCAGGGAGCGCGCCTCCTTCGCGAGGTCCCGCTGCTCCACCGCGCGCGTGCAAAGGCTCAGCAATTCCTCGATGACATACGGTTTCGCGAGAAAATGGAACGCGCCGATCTTGATCGACTCGATGGCGTTCGCCAGCGAATCGTGCGCCGTGAGGATCATCACCGGAAGGTCGGGCTGCGCCGCCTTGATCTCGCGCAGCACGCCGAGGCCGTCGGCATCGGGCAGGCCGAGGTCGAGCAACACCAGGTCGGGTTTTACCTCGGCGATTTTCTTGACGCCCTGCACCGCCGTGGCGGCGACATGCACGATGTAGCCTCTACGCTGCAGGACCGCGGTGAGTGTCGCTTGGATCGTGCGTTCGTCGTCGATAAGTACAATCGTTTTTTCCATGCGGGGCGTAGCGAAACGCTACACGGATGCCGCGCCGAACGCCAGCCCGATTGATAAATAAAAAGTGGCAGCCAGCGACCTCCCGGGTAACTGGCTGCCATCAAAAAAAAAGGGTTTTGTTTGTTCGATTGCCGCCTTTAGCGGAACATCCCCGCCGCCTTGCTGCTGAGCGAACGCAGCCGCGAACTTGCCGCATTACCCGCGCAGGCGATGCTTTTCTTGAGGGCATCCGATCCGTCGTCGGCAAGTTCGCCGAGGTGTTCCATGGCGGGATCGGTGAGATCGTGCAGGCGCTCGCGAATTTCCTCCAGCAGTTGTTTTACGCGGCTGCGGGGCTGTGGCTGGGGCCGGAGCAGATGGACGAGCAGGCCCGCTGCCAGGCCGATCCCCAGCGCGGCCAATATGGCGCCGGTGGGATTTTCCCTTACGCAATCGTCGAGAGCGGTGCGGGGGGCTTCGTGAACAAGAGGGTCATTTGGGTCTTCCATACATTCTGAATCGCGCCGGGCATCGCGCGCGGGTGTAGGAAAATTTTGAGGGGAATCAACGCCCGGTTCTCGCGAGCGAAATGGCCGCCACGTCATCCAGGAACGCCCCGTCGTTCGATGCCGATGCCAGCGCGGCCACGAGCGCCTCGGGCACGGGTTCGCGCGGGTCGATGCCGGCGAATGCCTTGAGCACTGCGGATTCCTCCATGCGCTTTCCATTTTTATCGAGCAGGCTGTGGAGGCCGTCGGTATGCAGCAGCGCCACGTCGCCCGGCAGGAGGCGCGCCTCGGTGTCGGCAAATTTGAGCTGCTTGTGGATGCCGAGCATCGTTTCGCGCGCGGTCACGGCCTCCACGCTGCCGGCTGCGCGGCGGATGAGCAGCAGCGGATGGCCCGCATTCGCGAAAAGCAACCGGCCATCGGCGTGCGCCAGGAGACAGCAGGCGCTCATGATGGAATGGCCTTTGAAAACGGAGTAAAAGCGCTCGTTCACCCGCTCGAGCAGGTGTCCGGGAGAGGGGGCTGTCGCTCCGCCATTGAAGAGCAGCGCGGCCAGCGTGGTGAAGAGCGCCGCCGAAGCGCCATGCCCTGTGGCATCCGCAATCCAGAACAGCCACGAGCCATCGGGCCCGGGACGCCATCCGAAAATATCGCCGCCCACCTGGAT
>DASZPK010000393.1:0-2388 GCA_035550335.1 Chthoniobacteraceae bacterium
CGACATCTACGAGGCCCCTCTCAATCCCTTGGTGAACTCGTTCTTCCTCCTGCTCGACAAGGGGAGCTGGGCAATGACGATCAAGGATTACGTTTACCGGCCCGACCAGATTATCTCGATAGTTGCCATCCTCTTTTTCGCGCTCGGCGTCGGAGTGAATTACCTCACAGCCTGCCGCGTGTTCGACCCCAGGATCGCCGGTCTCTCCGCCGGTCTCGTCATCTTTTGCAACCAATTCTGGGTCTTCGCCACCACAGGGCTGCCGCAGTTGCTGATGTTCTTCATATTCAGTTGTTGCCTCCACTGCATGTACCGCGCCATCGAGGCCAGGCGGAAGGACAAGCCGGTCCTGATATGGCTGGGCGCCGCAGCGTTCCTTTTCGGGCTGCTCGCGCTCGCCCATGCCATCTCGATCTGGATTTTTGCGGGGGCACTGGTGTTTTCGCTCATTTATTTTGTCCCGCGCGGACAGGCGTTTGCCATCATGCTGGTGATTTTTTGCATGGTTTACACCCCGTGGCTCGCCAGGAACTACAAGGTCTGCGGCAACGCGTTCGGCCTCGGCCCGCTTTCCCTCATCGGCACGATGGATGGCTCGGAAAGCGACCGCATGCGCAGCGAGGACACCTCGTTCACCGGTCTCGGCCTTGGCGCCCTGCGCTCACAGGTGAGGGCGGAATTCCTCGACCAGACGGGCAGTATTTACAAGCTCCTGGGCCAGATCCCCGTCGCGCCGGTCTTTTTCCTGACACTGCTTTACGTCTTCAAGCGAAAGGAGGCCTCCGATCTTCTCTGGTGCGTCTTCCTCATGTTTGCGTTCGCCTTCACCGGGATGTGCGTCTCAGGCCATGACAACGCAAACAATCTGTACCTCCTTTTCATCCCGATCATGACTCTCTATGGGTTTGCCTACGTGATGATGCTTTGGTCCCGGCTGGAGTTTAACATCACCCTCCTGCGTTACATTTTTATTGTCTGCATTTATATCGTTTCCATGGTGCCGCTGATCTCCGATATGTGGAACGCGCCGCCGCCATGGAGCTCCCAATGGCCCCCCTACGCCCCCTTGGGCATCGCCTATATCCGTTCCTGGACCAAGCCGAACGAAGTGGTTGCCTCTGACATGCCTTGGGCTGTGGCTTGGTACGGCGACCGCAAGAGCCTTCTCATCCCCGGCACGATGGATGATTTCATGAATTTCTGCGATTGGACCGAGTTCAGCGACGACTTGTCCGGCCTCTATTTGACTCCCATCACCGGCGACCAGCCCTTCATTTCCGGCATCATCAAGGGCGAAGGGAAGGATTGGGCGCCGTTCCTTCTGCGCTCCTTCCGGCCGAACCAGGATTTCCCTTTCCGCTATGTGATCCAGCTCCCCAGGGACGGGGATTGCGTTTTCTACTGCAAGAGCGACCGCTGGTCGCCCAAGGCCGACTGAACAATTCTCCCCGCCGCCCAAGCCCGGTATTGCATAAGCGCCGGTTGATGCTCTAATTTAACCCTTTTCATGGCCGCCAAAAATCAAGAGACAAAAAGGGAGGAGCCGAGTTTTGAGACCGCCATCGGGCGCTTGGAATCGATTGTGGAAGAGATGGAATCCGACAAACTCCCGCTCGAGGACCTGCTCCAGCGCTACGAAGAGGGCGTGAAGCTCGTGAAAATTTGCTCGGAAAAACTCCAGGCCGCCGAAAAGCGCATCGAAATCATCACCCGGGATGCGGGGGGCAGGGCTAAGGCAGTCCCGTTCGAGGCCGACCAGGCCTCCGCGCCAGCCGATTCCGGCGACGTAAAACTTTTTTAACAATCACAGCAGCCATAGCGTTTACCCATGCGACTTCTCGACAAAATCAACAGCCCCGCCGACATCAAGGCCCTCAACGAGTCCGACCTGCCCCAGCTCGCGCAGGAGGTGCGCGACGAACTCGTGGGCGTCCTTTCCGAGGAAAACCCGAACTCCGTGGGCGGCCACCTCGGGCCAAACCTCGGCGTGGTCGAGCTCACCATCGCCCTCCACCGCGTGTTCAACACCCCCGCGGACAAATTCGTCTTCGATGTGAGCCACCAGGGCTACGTCCACAAGATTTTCACGGGCCGCCGCGAGCGCTTCAACACGATGCGCCAGTACCAGGGCCTCAACGGCTTCCTGCTCCGCACCGAGAGCGAGCACGATTGCTACGGCGCGGGCCACGCCGGCACCGCCCTCTCCGCCGCGCTCGGCATGGCCGTCGGCCGCGACCGCGCGGGCACGAATGAGCACGTCGTCGCCATCGCCGGGGATGCCGCGTTCACCTGCGGCACGAGTTTCGAGGCGTTGAACAACGTCGCGACTTCCACGAAGAAATTCATCGTCGTCCTCAACGACAACGAATGGTCCATCGCCAAGAACGT
>DASZPK010000394.1:0-3696 GCA_035550335.1 Chthoniobacteraceae bacterium
GCTCCTGACCTGTTCATGCTCGGGGCTGCTGAGTCCGGAGGAATTTTTCTCCGTACTGCGCGGGGCGCCGCGCTCCAGCGGCCGGCGCGTGCAGGTGATTCAATCGACGGGCCCCGGAGCGGACCATCCGGTGATGACCGAAGCGCCCGAGTCGGCCTACCTCAAATGCCTGTGGTGCCGGATTTGGTGACCTCCGGCGCTGCCAGCCGCCATCGCCGGAGCGCGGCGCGGAATTTCATTGACGCTGGGCGGATGACATCGTGACAATGCAGCGATCGGGCGTTTGCGGCGATTGGAGGTGCGGACATGCGCGACGAGCAAAGCAGTGTGCATCCGGCGGGCGTTGCGGCCGTGCCTGTAGTGGTGGCGGCGATCGGATACGGGATACTTCTTTCCAAAAATGGCGACATGTTGATGTTCTGGAGCGTGGTGGGGATCGGGTTGCTCGTCGTGATGCTGGTGGGGGGATTTCGGTATTACGCGGCGCATCCCGCCGTGGGATTGCTGACGGCCGTCTGTTTGGCGGGGATGTTCCCGCAGTCGCAGGCGGCCATGGCGAGTGATTCGACGCAAATGGTGCTGGGGATATTGAGCGGCGGCATCGGGATGGTGCTGATGATGACCTTCGCGGTGCTGACGGTGGCGGACATGCGAAAGAGCGTGGGCACAGACGAGCGCGTGATGGCCAAAGCGCGGAGAGCCTGACGGCGGCGTGCCGGGCACCGAACGTTACCACCCCGCCATCGCTTTGCGCTCTTTGAGCCATTGCTGAAGCGCAGCGAGCGGCCGCGCGTTGAGGATGTGGGCGGGGGTGGCCCAGGCGCGCCGGGCGGTGAGGATGCCGCAGGGAAGCTCGTCGAAATCGCCGTAGGAATGGGCATCGGTGTCAATGCAGATCGGAACGTTCGCGTTGACCGCCAGGCGCGCGTGCGTGTCGCGCAGATCGAGACGGTGCGTGTTGGCGTTGATCTCCAACGCGATGCCGTTGCGGGCGGCGGCGAAAATGACTTTTTCCATGTCCGGCTCGATCCCCCGGCGCGAAGGAATCAGCCGGCCGGTGGGATGGCCGATCACGCACACGTACGGGTTGGCCGCCACGCGCACGAGACGCTGCGTGGCCTGTTCCGATTCCTGCGACAGTGCGGCGTGCGGCGAAGCGACCACCCAGTCGAGCTTGGCCAGAAGGTCGTCTTCATAGTCCAGCGAGCCATCCGCGAGAATGTCGACCTCGGAACCCGCGAGCAGCAAAAAACCAGATTTGAGAACTTCTCCGGCGACCGCATGAACTTTTTCGATATGCTCGAGCAGGCGCTCTGCCTTGAGGCCATTCGCCTGGAACTGCGACTTGGAATGGTCGGTGATCGCCAGGTACTCGAACCCCCGGCGTTTGGCTTCGGTGACCATTTCTTCAATCGTGTGCGAACCGTCGGAGGCGACCGTGTGCGTGTGCAGATCTCCGCGAATGCGATCGATGGTCACGAGGTCGAAGGAATTGCCCACCGCCGATGGCTCATTGCCGCTTGAAAAAAGTCTGGCGGCTTCTTCGATTTCATGGGTGTCTTCGCGCAGCTCCGGCGGAATCCAGGCCAGACCCAGGGCGTTGTAAATTTGCTCTTCCGTTTCGGAGGGCAGCGGCGTTTCCGTCTTGTCGGGATTGACCCTGCTCAGCGCGAATTCGTTGAGCGTGTAGCCTTTTTTCAAGGCGAGCTGGCGGAGCTTGACGTTGTGGTGCTGGCTGCCGGTGAAGTATTGAAGGGCCGCGCCCCACGATTTCGGCGGCACGGTGCGCACATCCACCTGCACGCCGTGGCCGGTGAGGATGGAAGTCTTGGAGAGCCCGGCCTGAATGACGCTTGCCGTGAAGGTGTGCTTCGTGACGGCGTCGGAAATGGCCTGCGCGTGCTGGGGCTCGGCGGCGACGGCGATGTCGATGTCCCCGATGGTTTCCTTTCCACGGCGCAAGGATCCGCAGTAAGCGACCTTCTGCACGCCGGGAATGTCGCGCAGGTAATCGACCAGCGTTCGAGCGAGCGGCAGCGCCTCGCCGAGGCGGATGCGTCCCGCGGAGGTGGCGACGTGGTCGAGGTTGGCGCGGATTTTTTTGAGTTTCTTTTCGCCCAGGCCGGAAAGATGCAGGAGCGAGCCGTTGTCGATTCTCGTTTTGAGCTCGTCGATCGTCGTGATGCCGGCCTCTTTCCAGAGGAGGGCGGCGGTCTTCGGGCCGAGCGACGGGATGTGGGTCATTTCGAGCACCCCGGCCGGCACCTGGGCGAGCGTGTCCTCGAACTCCGCGATTTTTCCGGTGGAGAGGTACTCAGCGATGCGCTGCGCGGAGGACTTGCCGATGCCCGGAAGCGATTGCATTTCCTTCGCCGAGAGCTTTTCAACGGCATGCGGAAGCTCCGAGAGAACGCGCGCGATTTTGCGATACGCGAGGATGCGAAAGGAATCGCCGTCGAGAAGCGCCAGGACATCCGCGGTGCGTTGGAAAAGCGAGGCAATTTCAAGGTTTTTCATGGAACTCACATCGCCGTGAAAGTCTTTAGAAAAAAACGCAGACACGACCACAAGGTGAGGGGGATGCGTCGCTCTCCTTGTCCCCTTGTCTCCTTGTCTCCTTGTCTCCGCGTCTCCGTATCCGGGCCACCGATGATAGAGCCGCAAGCCAAATTGTTACAATGGGGCGATGAGCATGGAGCAGATACGCAGTTACTGGCCGACATGGCCGCTGCCGGTGCGCCAGGAGGTGGCGATCACCAGCGGCCACGCGTGCGGTTATCTGGCCGGGCGACAGGCGCGCTTCCGCGCGTTCCAGGTGGAACGTATGGCCGGCAGCGAATATCAGAAATGGATGGATGCGGGATTCCGGCGCAGCGGAGCGGTCGTCTATCAGCCCATGTGTCCAGGCTGCCGGGCGTGCAGGCCCCTGCGCGTCCCGGTGGGGCGGCTGGCGATGAGCAAAAGCCAGCGGCGCGTGATGCGGCGGAATCGAGACCTGCAGGTGCGCGTCGGCGTGCCCCGGCCGACCACCGAGAAGTGGGAGCTCTACGACCGCTATCAGCGCGAGTGGCATGATGGCAAGCAGGCCGGCGACGTGATGGCGTACGTGAATTTTCTGTATCAGTCGCCCGTCGAAACGGTGGAGTTCGAATACCGCGATTTGGGCGGCAAGCTCCTGGGGATAGGAATCTGCGACCTCTGCGAAACGAGCGTCAGCAGCATGTATTTTTACTTCGAGCCCCGCGAAGCAAAACGCTCGCTGGGAACGTTTTCGGCGCTTTACGAAATCCTCTGGGCCAAGGAAATGAAAATCCCCTACTGGTACGCCGGCTTCTGGGTCAACGGCTGCGACAAAATGGAATACAAAACCCGCTTCCGCCCCTGCGAGCTCCTCGGAACCGACGGCATCTGGCGCGAAACCGCGGAGCCAAACACCCCCTCTCCAAAAGGAGCCGGCCCCGCGCCGGTAGGCGGCATCCGTCCATGAATTCCCACCCTCCCCGCCACGCCTCCGCAAAAACACACAAGGCCCTGCACATCCGCAAGGCCGTGTGACGCGAGGGCGACGGGGCTCGAACCCGCAACCACCGGATCGACAATCCGGTACTCTAACCAATTGAGCTACGCCCCCGGTTGCCGGACCATCCTTTGTACATGACCGGCGGCGTGTGTGTCAAGGCAACCGATTCGCAGTTT
>DASZPK010000395.1:0-4294 GCA_035550335.1 Chthoniobacteraceae bacterium
GGCGGAGTTCCTGCACGCCGGAAATCATGGGGTACATCATCCGGATGTTGCCGCCCGCGCTCGCGCGCAGGATGGCGCGCAGTTGCACCTTGAAGATATCGACGCGCTCGAGGCAAAAGCGGATCGCGCGCCAGCCGAGGAAAGGGTTGAGCTCCTCGGGCAACTGGAGGGCGCTCATGAATTTGTCGCCGCCGAGATCGAGCGTGCGGATGATGACGGGCTGCGGATGCAACTCCTGCGCGACTTTCCGATAGGTCTCGAACTGCTCCTCCTCGGTGGGGAGGTCGGGCTTGTTTAAATAGAAAAATTCCGTGCGATAAAGGCCGACGCCCTCGGCCCCGCTTTTTTTCACCATCTCGACGTCCTCGAGGAGCTCGATGTTGGCGGAGAGGATGACGTGGCGGCCATCGAGCGTGGTGGAGGCGGTGTCGCGCAGCTCGACCAGTTTTTCCTCGACCTGGCCCTGCTTGTGTTCGAGTTCGCCGTATTCCCATAGGGTCTGGTCAGTGGGGTTGACGATGAGCAGGCCATTGTAGCCGTCGAGGAGCACCTGGTCGCCGCTCTGGAGCGTGGAGCTGATGCTGTGCAGGCCGACAATGGCGGGGATCGCGAGCGACCGGGCCATGATGGCGGTGTGCGAAGTCTTGCTGCCGACGTCGGTGGCGAAGCCGAGCACGAGCGAGCGGTTCAACTGCGCGGTGTCCGACGGCGTGAGGTTGTGCGCTACGAGAATATGCGGCGAGGTGATGCTGGAAAGCGTGTGCCCGGCCTTGCCCATCAAATTATGGATGACCCGGCGGGTGACGTCGTGGATGTCGAGCGCCCGCTCGCGGAGGTACGGGTCGTCGATCTCGCTGAGGGTCTTAGAATAACGGCTGGCGACTTTTTGGAAGACGTGCTCGATGTTCGTTTTCTCGCGGGTGAGCGTGCGGAGCACTTCGTCGATGAGGGTGCGGTCCTCGACCACGAGCAGGTGGGCGTCGAAAATGCCGGCGTCCTTTGCGCCGATGGCCTCGGCGATGCGCTGCTGCATCTCGAGTATCTGGGCGCGCGTGGCCATGAGGGCGGCCTCGAAGCGGGCGATCTCGGCTGGAAACTCGCCCTCGGAAATGCGCCTTACGGGGGGCTCGTCGTCATCGGGCCGATGGACGAAGACGCTGCCGCGAGCGATGCCGGGAGAGACGCCGACGCCATTGAAACGCTTTTCAATTCGTTCCTGGTTTTCGCTCATTCGGATGAGCTGGAAAAGGCCCGCGCTAAATCAACAAAATCAATCTTCATCGAAACGCCTCTGGATCAGACTTTCAATTTCCTCCAAGGCTTTGTCCGCGTCGTCCCCCTCGCAGGTGATGCGCAATTTCGATCCCTGGCCTGCCGCGAGCATCCTCAGGCCCATGATGCTTTTTCCGTTCACCTGCTCCCCGTCCTTTTCGACCCAGATATCGGCGGTGTGACGGCTGCAAATTTTCACGAACATGGCGGAGGGGCGCGCGTGCAGGCCCAGGCGATTGATGATCGTCAGTTCCTTGGTGATTTTCTTTTCGCCGCTCGTTGCAGGCTTTTTGCTCAGCAGTCCCATCACGCCTCCTTTTACGTCTCCTTTTTCTGCATTAAATTCAAAAGTCTCTGGTTAAACTCGACGGCGCTGTTCTGGCCCGTGCTCTTCAGCTTCTGGTCCAGCGCCGCGACTTCGACCAGCCGCGCCAAATCACGCCCCGTCCGCACGGGAATAGTAATATGGGGAACGAGAATATCCAGTATTTCGTAGTACTCCTGCTCCAAGCCGATTCTATCCACTTCCTCAAGTTCCTGCCAATCTTTTAATGTGACGACCATGTCCAGCCGTTTGTCGGAGCGGATGCTGCCGATGCCGAAAATGGAGGTGACGTTGATGATACCCAAACCGCGCACTTCCATGTGATGGCGGGTGAGGTCTGGAGAGGTGCCGACCAGTTCGCGGCCCTCGATGGCGCGGAAGCGGGTGATGTCGTCGCTCACGAGGCTGTGGCCGCGCTCGATCAGGCCGAGCACGCACTCGCTTTTGCCGATGCCGCTGGAGCCGCGGACGAGGGTGCCTACGCCCATGATGTCGACCATGCTCCCGTGCTCGCTGCGGGTGGGCGAGAAGTCGTATTCGAGCGCGATGGTCGCCGCGTTGATGAACTTCATCGTGATCATCGGGGTGCGGAAAACAGCGATGCCGGCCTTCTCGGCTTCCTCGAGAAGGGACTTGGGCGGGCGGATGCCGCGGGCGATGATGATGCCCGGGATCGGTTTCTTGCAAAGGGTCTGCATCCGCTCGCGAACCTCCGTTTCCGGGCGGCTTTTCAGATACGATAACTCGGCACTACCAAAGACTTGCAGGCGTTTTTCCGCAAAGTAGGTGAAAAAACCGGCAAGCGCCAAACCGGGCCGGTTGATAGTGGGTTCGCGGATGCGGCGGTCGAGTCCCTCAGCGGATCCAAGCAGCTTCAATTGCAGCGCCTCGGAATGGCGCGTGTAGAGGTCGCCGACGGTTACGACCGGGACTTTTGCGTGGGGGGCGCTCATGCAAACACCGGCTCAATCAACCCGAAATCCTGGCTTTTGCGGCGATAGAGCACGTTCACCTTTTCGGATTTGGCGTTCAGGAAAACGACGAACTGGCGGCTGGACATTTCGAGTTGAAGCACGGCCTCATCCACGAACATCGGCTTGACCGGGTATTTTTCGGAATGGATGACGGTTGGCTCGCTTTCCTCGGTATCGGCATACCCCTCCTCCAAACTCAGCACCTGCTCCTCGATATGGCGCACGGTGTGCCGGCGGTCGCGATGGGAGCGCATGATCTTGGTCTTGTACTTGCGCATCTGCTGGGCGATCTTGCCGATGACCTGGTCGATGGAGCCATACATATCGTCCGTCTCGGACGTGGCCTCGATGGTGATGTGATTGCCGCAAACGAGGATGACCTCGGCGCTGTGCCGGTATTTTTCCACGTTGAGAATGACCTGGGCCTCGATGATTTTCGGGTAGTCGAGGTGGAGTCCCTCGACCTTCTTCACGGCATAATCCTTGATCGCCGCGGTGATGCTGACGTGCCGGCCGGTCACTTTGATGGGCAGGTTCACATTGGATGTTTGCATGGGTTCTCCTTTTGTTGTGGGTGATTACATCGAAAAGCTTTCGCCCAGGTAAATTTTACGGCTGATGGGGTCATTACTGAGAAATTCCTTGGAGCCCTGGCTGAGCACACGCCCCTCGTGGATGAGGTACGCGCGGTCCACGATGGACAAGGTCTCGCGCGCCTTGTGGTCGGTGATGAGGATGGCGAGGCCGGCGTCGCGGAGATTCTCGACGATCCGCTGCAATTCGAAAACAGCGATGGGGTCGACAGCGGCGAAGGGCTCGTCGAGCATCAAAAAATTCGGCTGGGTAACGAGCGAGCGTGCAATGGTGAGACGGCGCTTTTCGCCACCGCTGAGCGTGAGGGCCTTCTGCCTGGCCACGTGCTCGATGCCGAATTGAACGAGCAATTCCTCGCAGCGGTTCTTGCGCTGGACCTTGTTCATGCGCGTGGTCTCGAGGATCGCCATGAGGTTTTCCTCGACGGTGAGCTTGCGGAAGATCGATTCCTCCTGCGGGAGGTAGCCCATGCCCATGCGGGCGCGTTTGTACATCGGCCAGTCGGTGACATCCTTCCCCTCGAAAAAGACGCGGCCGCCATTGGGTCTCACAAGGCCGACAATCATGTAAAACGTCGTTGTTTTGCCCGCGCCGTTCGGGCCGAGCAGGCCCACGATCTCGCCGCGATTGAGATTGATGTCAATGCCGTTGACCACCGCCCTGCCGCCGTAAACCTTGACGAGCTTTTCCGCCTGCAGGAGAGACCTTCCATTGGAGGAATCCGAATGTTCCGTGTGCGGAGAAATGCTCATTGTTGCGGCGTCGGCAGCGTAATTTCAGGTGTTTTCGAGGGCTTCGGCGTCGGCGACTTGTCCGGGCCCGGATCCACGATCTTGATTTTGTGCGGGCCCTTCGCGTCCATCATTCCGTCGCGATTGAGAAAGATGACGGTTGATTCGTCGGTCGCGACCAGCTCGTCCATGTCCTTTTGAAGTTCCGGCATTCCGGAAAGGACCATCTCGCCGGTGGCCGGGTTGTAATCCACCTTCGTGCCTTTGCCGGAATAATGGACGGTGGCGCCTCCGTTCGGGTCGGGACGGTCGCTATCGATCGTCACGTTGCCTTCGGCCACCACTTTCTCGATGCCGCCTGTGGCGTCCCTGGCGGGAGCGGGAGAGGCGGAAGCACC
>DASZPK010000396.1:0-9653 GCA_035550335.1 Chthoniobacteraceae bacterium
AGGCGGATCAGCGTGAAGTCGTCGTCGTCCAGTTCGTTGAGGTGCACGAGGAGCCAGTCGGAGCCGGTGAAATCGCCGGCGGCGAGGTGCACGAACGAGGAACTTTTTCCGCAATCGCCCATGTCGCGCCCGAGCGAGGCGAGGAACTCGTACAGCGGCCCGCGCGCATGGCGGAACATTTCATCCTCCTCGGCGGATTCGGCGACGTGCGTCGTCAGCGGCATGCCGGTGAGCCGCGAACACTCCGCGGCGAGGTGGTAGAGATCGGCGGAGGCGGTGTACGGGGCATGGGGGCTGAGGCCGAAGCCGCCCGGCCAGTCGGGCCGCTGGTGGAAAAACGCGAATGCCCCGGCGAAAAGCTCGTCCGTGGTGATGCGGTGGCGGATGTCGATCATCTCGTAAAACCACCAGGTGCGGATCGGGGGCGGCGGCATTTTGATGAGCAGCTCGGGAAGCGTCTCGATGTTTAACACCGTTGTCGTCCCCCATTTTTTCAGCTCCGCGAAGCCGCGGGCGATGGCCCCCAGGTAGTCGTTGTCATCGAGGCTGCGCTTCAACGCGTTGATGTTCTTGATCCACTCGGCGAAACTCTTCTGCGGGTTGATCGCGTGCCACAGCATGGTGTAATCAAGATGGCAATGGGCGTTGATGAGGCCAGGGAGGATGACCTGCTCGCCGAGGTCGGTGGTGCTGTCGCGAAAAATGCGGGCAACCTCGTCGTGGCGTCCCACGGCTCGGATCATGCCGTCCTGCACCACCACCGCGCCGTTTTCGATCGGCGGGCCGTCCATGGTCACGATCGCGCGCGCGCGGTAAATCAAGACGCCCTCCCCTTTTTCACCACCTCGCGCGCGGCGGCGACGAGAAGGTTGCACGCTTCGCAGCAGAGGAGAGGGATCGATTGCCCCGGGGTCGTGCGCAGCTGTTCGGCACGCGGGTCGAATTTATCCATGGGGAGTTTTGTGAGCGGGCATGAAGGCGCTATTTTCCACAGGATCGTTTTTATACAGTTCCCGTCCGATTTGCAAAAGTCGCCGATCAAAATGTCCGCCTGCTCGTCGGAAATTTTTTTTACGACATCGTACATGCCCGACTGGCGCGAGGCGGTTTCGCGGAAATCCACAGGCTTCAAACTCCCCTCCCCGTGCGCCAGCAGCACCCCGAGCGCCGCGGGATAGAAAAAATCGAGCGCGGCGTGGAGTTCGGAAAGGTCGCGCAGACGCAGTTCCCAGCCGTGGCGGAGGTTGGGCGCGGTCTTCAGCGGGCGGTATTCGCCAGCGGCGTCGTGCAGCGAAAGGCCCCGCGCATCCTCCGGCTTGGTGAAAACCTCCAGGCCCGCGGCGGTCTCGTCGGCATAATGAACGAGTGTAAAACAACCGTTTTTTTCGCGAACGAGGATTTCACCGATGCAATTGCGGCCTTCCGCGAGCCATTGCCCGAGAGCGGCGGTGATTCTTCCCTTCACGCGGCGGGGACGGCAATCCCGTCCAAGCGGGACCGTTGGTCAAAGGTTTCCACCTGGTCGAGGATCAGGTCCGCAAAGCCTTCCGCGGTGCCGATCGCGCTCGAATAATACAGCGCGCGCCCCTCGGAATGGTGGGGATTGTTGCGGAATACCTCGTTCTTGCTGGCGGCAGCCGTCGGCGCCGCCTCGATGCCGAGCAGCACGGGGATGTCCTGGTAGCTGTGCAGCCCGTCCGAGACGAAAAATGGCACGGCGACGACATTCGGCTGGTTCACCATTTTGCGCCAGTCGGTGACAAGCGGCTGCTCTTCCATGAAGACGCCGAAGACCTCCGCGTATCCGCCGCGCTCCGCGATGAGGCGCACCTGCTCCTTCACGGCGACGCCGGAGTTTTCATTGAGCGACGTGCCGTGGCCGATGATGAGCAGGCTTGTCTCGCCCGGCGGCACGTCCGGCGCGACCTCTCGCGCGCGCATGAGGAGCAGCCCGGTCATATGCGGATGGCTGCCGACCGGGTTGCAATATTTGATCGTCCGCGAGCCGCGCGTGGTGATTTCGCCGTCGAGGCCGAGCTCGCGCGGGATCACCTTTTGCGTGAAATAGCCCTCGCTGATGAAATTCGGCACCACGTAGATGTCCTCGCTTTCGACCATGTAAAACACCTGTCGCATCGACGGCTCCTCCTTCCAGAACGCGCACACCACCTCGCCGAAGACGCCGCGCCGGCGGATTTCATCCGCGTGCGCGTGCGTGGGGGCGCTCGAGTCTGGATTCACCGTCGAGCCGTGGCCGACGATGATGAGAGCGCTGGAGGGTTTGGGTTTCATGGACGCAGTATTTTAAAGGCCGGATGAAAAATGTCCAATGGGACATCGCGTTCAGTCGTCGTTCGCCATGTTCAAATGCACGTCGCAGTCCTGCGCCTCCTCGTAAGCGTGCACGGCGAGATCCTTGCGCCCTGCGGCCATGAGCAGCCGCGTCATGACTTTCCATGAGCGGGCTCGCCACGGCTGTTTTTCCACCACGGCTCGAGCCGCGGCCACGGCCCCGTCGATGTTTCCGCTTTCCGCGAGTTTCTTGATATAGATTTTCTGGACGTCCCAATTGTCCGGATCGAGCGTGGCGGCCTTGAGCAGGAGCGGCAGGTCGGTCGTGCCGGTTTGCCGGGCTTCAAGCGCGGCGCGGTCCGTCAATGCCTGCGCGCGAAGGAACGGGATGACCTCCACTTGCTGCATATGCTTGAGCGCGTTGTCAAAATCCCCCGCAAGCGTTTCCGTGGTGGCGAGACCGAGCACTGCGAACGGCAACCCGGGACGTTTTTCGAGGGCTTTCTGGTAGTCCGCGATGGCGATTTTCAGTTTGGCCGGATCTTGCAGGCGCGCGGCTTCCTCGGCATCGAGTTGCCCCAGGTTCACCCACATCCGCGCGGTGTCGCCACCCGTGACTATTGTGGTCTCGACAAACGTGCGCTGGTCTTTCCAATCGTGGTTGCGCAGGAATGTGCGCGCGCCGAGAAACACGAGCCAGCAGCCATACGCCGCGATGAGCGCCACGCGCGGCACCCGGACGGAAGCAAGCGAGAGCGCCTCCGCCGCGAAAAGAAACGCGCTGCTGAAATAGAGCCAGTGCTCGGCCACATGCGCATTGAGCGAAAAAATATTGCTCATCGGCGCGTAAGCGATGAGGAACGCCACGAGGAAAATGAACGCAGCAAACAAATGCCGGTATGCCCGTAGTGTCCAGAATGCGAACGCCACGATCACCGCTCCGCCGAGGAGGAGCGGCAGCATTCCCGCGGGCACGTCCCGTTCCATGTGGAGATCGACGGGCGCGATCAGCAAACCCGCGTATGCATCCGCGGCGCGCATGACGAGAGCGGGGCGTTCCGCCAGCGTCGATGGCGCGCTCAGCACCGGCGGCGGTATATGTTCCGCGGTAAATCGCAACGCGCACCAAACCCCGACGATCCCCGCGCCGATCAACAGCCAGCGGCCAGCCGATTTGAATTCGTGGAGGCAGAGCAGCATCGCAAGCCACACGGCGATGACCGCCAGCCCGCTCTCCTTCGATAACGCAGCGCACAGGAAACAAAACCCCGCGGCCCATGCCACCGGTCGCAACCCTTTTTTCAACGACAGCAGCCCGAAGTACAACCCCGCAAACCAGAACAGCGCCACAAGCAAATCGGCGAGACTCGCAATGTACATCACCGCCTCCGAATGCACCGGGTGCACCGCCCACGCGAGCGCGACTGCCCATGGAATGAAACCATTTTTCGCAAGATCGCTCGGGGCCGTGCGCGCAATCAATTGCTCAACAAAGAAAAACAACATCACCGCCGCCGCCGCGTGCACGAGGATGTTCGTGAGGTGGTATCCCCACGGATGGAACGCGAAGAGTGCGTAATCCAACGTGTAAACCAGCCGCTGGATGGGCCGGTAGAAATCCGACGGCGTCGCGTCGGTGAAAAGAAAATGCCCGATCCCCTGCGGAATGAGCCGCCAGCTCCGGATGAACGGGTCGCGCAGGATGAGGGCGGTGTCGTCCCAGACGAATTGGTTTTGCAGCGAAGGCCAGTAGACCGCGAAGGTCGCGGCGAGGATCGTGAGGACGGCTGGGAGGCGGAGCGATTTGTTCAACGCGCGCATCATGCGGGGTTGAGCGCGCGGGTTCAAGCCCGCGCTCCCCGGACGCCGGAATTTCGTTGCCCGCCCACTGGTGGTGAATTACAGGTATTCCGTCCATTCCTTGTGAGAATCCACCCGACTTTCATCGCTGCTTCCTGCGTGGCTGCACAATTGTTTTGCGCAGGCCTGACCCGCGCGCAGGACCCCAAGCTCGCGCCCACCGACCTCAAGAACTTCAAGGCGCTCGCCGACAAGGGCCACCTCATCGCGCAGGTGGAATTGCAGACCGGCGAGCAGACTTATTTGCGTTACCGCTACGACCGCTATCCCGGCGTGGTGCGGATCGTCGAGGAGGATGGCTCGGTCTACGCGCGCGCGAAAGACAAGGGCTGGCTGAAATCGAACGACTGGGGAAAAACGGGCGACGCCGCGGGGAAAGAAAAAAGCGCGGAGCTGGATAATTTCGCCGGCATCGTGGAACTCGCTTTCGCGGAGCCGCACCCCAGCGACATGAGCCAGGGCGCTACGGTGTGGCGGTTCATCGGGAAGGACGAGGAAGCCGGCTTTCTCGACTTCACATACGAGCGGAGCAGGGAAAAGCCGCGCAAGGACGGAGCGTATCCGCGGTTTTCGTTTATCAAACGCGAGGGGGACAAAGACGGGCATCTCATTTTGTCGTCGGCGACCGGGCAGCTCACGATGGGGGAAAAACTGACGCCCTTCGAAATTGATTTCGATTACGCGCCGGACGCGGTCCCGAAGCCGCAGCCAGAGGAGTTGCTTCCCCCGGCGAAGAAAATCGCTTCGGGCAAGCCGCTGAAGGTGGACGTATTCGCGACGGGCGATGCAAATTGCCGGGTCAGCGGCATCATCTCGGGAAAGGATTTCGATCTCACCGTGCAAAAACCCGATGGCAGCTACCGGCAGATCGCCGTGGGCGACGAAAGCTGGCGCAGCGACGACGACGGCAAGACCTGGACGAAGGAGGGCGAGACCGACCGGCGTTATTATTTCCTCGCGCACGCGCCGGTCAATTACAGCGCCAACGAAATGATCCCGCCCTTCGAAATTGTGCCGCCGGAGAAAAACGATGATCCCGCCAAGGCGGGACTCCAGCATCTCCGATTCAAATCGCCGCAGAGCCTGCTCTATGTGGGCGACCGCGCCAATTACTGGCTCGCGGCGAAAGCGGGCGGACCGCCGGAGATCGTGCGATTCTACGGCCCGCTCGTGTTCGGGAAAAACTACTCGACCACCGATGTGCAATACAGCGACGTGACCGATGGCCAGGGCGTGATCGCGCCGCCGGGCAATCCCGAGGCCGCAGCGCACCCCGGCCCCGAGGTCGCGCTCATGCAGGCGCTGCAATACATGGCGGGCAAATTGTGGAAGGTCGACGCGCAGGTGGAATTCACGAAAAAGGCGCGCATCACGGGGTTGCTCCAAGGCCGGGATTACGATTTGAACGAGGTGAGTTCGGATGGGAAGTCCAACGTCCACCAGATCACCATCGGCGACCTTTCGTGGGGGAGTTTCGATGGGGGCAAGACCTGGAAAAAGGAGAGCGCCGACGACCGCGATCTCTACAACGTCCTCCAAGCCGGCTTGTTTGCCGACCGGATGAAGCCCGCATTCGAAATCGTGGACACCGCGAAGCGCGGTGACAACACATTGTTACACATCCGCGAAATCGGGCCGGAGAAACCCAAATCCGAAAGGGATACGTGGCAATACTGGCTGCTCATGGACAAGGACAACAAGCCGTTGAGCGTGCAGCGTTTCGCAGGCTACGTCCTGATGCAGGACAACCCGTTGTATTGCGACGTCACCTTCACCCCCGCGCCCGAGGGCGCCGCCATCAAGCCCCCCAAATGAAAGGCGCCGCCGCACTGCTATTGGCCATCCTGTTTTGCGTCACGCGCCAGGCCGCCGCGCTCGACGCGGATGTCAAACAACTCATCGTGAGCATCGCGCCGGGATGGGATTCGATGCAGGGCAAGCTCCAGGTCTTCGAGCGCGGCAAGGATGGCGAATGGAAAGCCGTCTCCAAGCCGGTCCCCGTGCTCTACGGGAAAAACGGCCTCGCATGGGGCCGCGGCGTGCTCGGTACCGACGAGCCCGGCCTCCACAAAAAAGAGCACGACAGCCGCGCTCCAGCGGGCGTTTTCAAGCTCGGCAAAGTCTACACCTACGACAGGGAATTGCCCAAGGGCTCGGATTACCCATTCCACACCGTCACCGAAAACGATGCATGGGTGGATGATGTTACACTTCCGCAATACAACACCTTCGTCACCATCGACCCGAAGAACCCGCCGGCATGGTTTGAAAAACAAAAAATGCGCCTCGGCGATTTCGCGTACCGCTGGCTCGTGGACATCCGGCACAACGAAGACCCACCCGTGCCCGGCGATGGCAGCGCGATTTTCTTCCACATCCGCCGAGGCGAGACCCGCCCCACCGGCGGCTGCACCACGATGGCGAGCGGCGATCTCGAAAATCTCATCCGCCTCCTGCGCGCGGAGAAGCATCCGGAATACGCGCTGCTTCCGTGGAGCGAGTATCAGGCGAAGTGGAAGGCGTGGGGGTTGCCGGGGCTGGATCTGGTGAAAGGGATTGCGCCTGCGCCTTGAGCTGCGAGTGTTACAAACCGAGCAACCTGAGAAGTTCCTGTAAATTCACTTCGTGATGCTCTGAGACGTCCTTGAGAATGCCTTGCAAGGTTCCGACTTTGAGCGGGCTATGGTTGGGTACCGTAACGCTGTGTTCGCCTTTTTCCTGCGTTGTAAGCGTGATGTGTGAGCCAATCTGGCGAACAGGTTCGTAGCCGTATTGTTTTCGCAACGCTTTGATCAAAACCGACGCGTTGCAATCGCGGGGAATTTTCATGCGAAACCGCTTGCAGCGATGGTCTTACCCAGCGAGAACTTCGTCGCGGACAAAGTGCAGCCTGATGATTTTCGGCCTGTTCACGTCGTCGCCAAAATGGCACGCCACTGCTTCCCTGACCATCGAGCGCAGTTCTTCCAATGTCTCGCCCTGCGTGAAAATGGATTGGCCGAGCGCATGGGCCGTGTAGCCGCCATCCACTTCATCCTCCCGAACTTCGAAAATAATTTCGCTGCTTTCCATTCCGGCATCGAACGTAGCCTTTTTTTGAGCGCGTGGCAAGCAATGGCGGCAAACAACAAGGGCCCAGCCGAAGCTGAGCCTTGTCCAGGAGCTAATTTTCCGGCGGTTCCTCGGCGACACGCGAACTCCTGCCTTTGATTTTGGCAGCGAACACCAATCCGGCCCTCAGAATCCGGCTTGCTAATACCGTCATCGGGACCTTTTGTGCCCTGGCTTCGCGATACAACCGCGACCAAGTCGCGATCAATCCGGGGTGAGTAATATTTGGCTCTCGCCATATTGCCTCCTTTCGTTGTCAAACAACGATTCACTGATGACCAAGCAAAAACAAAACAGCCGGGCCCTCGCGGACCCGGCTGTTGTTGATTGTTTGACTGCGTTTTAACTCGATGGGCTAGTAGTCCATCCCGCCCATTCCGCCGCCGCCCAGGGCATCCCGGGTACTTTTTGGCGGGAGACGACCTCGCAAATCTCATCCGCCTGCTGCGCGCGGAGAAGCATCCGGAATACGCGCTGCTTCCGTGGAGCGAGTATCAGGCGAAGTGGAAGGAATGGGGATTGCCGGCGCTTGACCTGGTAAAGGGGATTGCGCCGGCGCCTTAAGCGAACGCCCCGCCTCCATCAAACTCAGGCCAAGATTGCGCAACTGCGCCGCCTGGCGCAGATGCAAGTCGATACGAGATTTTTGTTCTTCGGTCACGACGCGGGTTTTTGCAGCCAGTTTTTCCCAAGCAATAGGCGATCCAGCGCATCGTCAAAGGACTCGGCCAGTTTTGGCAGGAACGGCGTGAAGTCCACATTGGAAAAGGCATAGACCGCTCCACATTCATCCATGATCAAAGAGCCGTGCCCATTGCAAAAATCGCCCAGCGGATGGAGTTTGATTTTCATTTTTTGCGAGAAATGATCCAACTCCTCCCTGCCACAATCGCAAACCCACGGATCGATTTGGACATCATTCGCCGCCCAATCGATCCCTCTCCCGCACTCGGCTATGTGCAGCCCGCCAAATTCATCCAGCACGCGATCAACGGCCTGCAACCGTTCAAAGCCGTCCGCAAATCTCAACGTGGCGAGGACGGACCTGTTTTCATGCCAGCCGGCTTTCCGCAACAACTCAATTATGGCTGGCGAAAAGCGGGCTGGCAAGGGAGCGCTCGAACTCACGCTTACTGATTAGCGATTACTTGAAAACACGGCAAGCCCTTCGTGACTTTACCGGCGAAGGATTGCTCACCATAAGGCAGGAGTAATGTAAATAATTTGCGATGAAACCAACTGAGGAAGGTGTAGCTGCCTTGCGACGTAATTCAAGCAGCGCACACAAACGTGTCATCCTGAGCGGAGCGCAGCGAAGTCGAAGGACCTCCCGGTAGCAGATGCGTATTCAAATCAAATCGCGGCTCAAATCCATCCACAGCGGATTCAGCGTTGCAATCAGCGCATTTTTCTTCTCCCTGCGCCATCCTTTTAGCTGCTTCTCCCGCGCGATTGCGTCGTGAATATCGTTGAAGGTCTCGTAATACACCAATCGATTCAGCCGGTAGGTTTTTGTGAATCCTTTATTTTGACCTTGCTGATGCTGATAGACCCGGGAAGCAAGATCATTGGTCACGCCAATGTAAACGGTCGTGCGTGTTTTGTTCGTCATGATGTAGACGTAATAGGTTTTCATCGAAATCGCATGCCGAGGTGCTTATGAGGGGTCCTTCGACTTCGCTGCGCTTCGCTCAGGATGACACGGGTGGGAGCGCGATTTCAATTTGAATGCGCTCGCTGCGCGCGATGTCGCACAGCCGCTCCAAAACAAAACAGCCGGGCCCTTGCGGACCCGGCTGTTGTTGATTGTTTGACTGCGTTTTAACGCGATGGGCTTAGTAGTCCATCCCGCCCATCCCGCCGCCACCCGGGGGCATCGCGGGAGCTTTTTCCTTCTCGGGAAGCTCGGTGACGACGCACTCGGTGGTGAGCAGCAGGCCAGAGATCGAGGCCGCGTGCTGCAGCGCGCTGCGGGTGACCTTGGTCGGGTCAACGACGCCGGCTTTCACGAGGTCCACGTATTCGCCGGTGGCGACGTTGTAGCCTTCGTTGCCTTTGCGCTTCTTGACTTCCTGCACGATCAGCGCGCCTTCCTGGCCCGCGTTGTCGGCGAGCTGGCGAAGCGGGGCTTCCACGGCGCGGAAGACGATGGCCTGGCCGATCGCTTCGTCGCCTTCGAGCTTGAGGTTTTCGAGCGCCTTCTGCGCACGGATCAGGGCAACACCGCCGCCGGGGACGATGCCTTCCTCAACCGCTGCGCGGGTGGCGTGCAACGCGTCCTCGACGCGGGCTTTCTTTTCCTTCATCTCGGTCTCGGTGGCCGCGCCGACATTGATGACGGCGACGCCGCCGGCCAGCTTGGCCAGGCGTTCCTGCCATTTCTCGCGGTC
>DASZPK010000397.1:0-3063 GCA_035550335.1 Chthoniobacteraceae bacterium
GGTGCTCCTGGAACTCGGTGAGGCCGTCGAAAATGCGCGGGGTGTTGTCCTGTCCGCGCGTTTCCAGCGCGTCGTTCCAGAGCGGGAGGCCGGCTTCGCGAAATGCGGAGTGAATGGCGTCGAACTCGGAGCGCTGGAGCCACTCCTGTTTCACGGCGTAGAGGGAATCGAGCAGGATGCCGATGGCGACGGCCTCGCCATGGCTGATGACGAAGTTCGACAGGGTCTCAAGCTTGTGCGCGGACCAGTGGCCGAAGTCGAGCGGGCGCGCGTGGCCCAACTCGAACGGGTCGCCGTTCGTGCGGATGTGCTCGAGGTGGAGCTCGGCGCAACGGAAGATGACGCGCTCCATGACGGCGGGCTCGTGCCCGCGGAGTTTTACCGCGTTTAACACGAGGAAATCGAAAAACGCCTTGTCGCGGATGATGGAGACCTTGAACGCCTCGGCCACGCCGTCGAGCCACTGGCGTTTGTCGAGCGACTTGAGGAAATCGAAATCGTTGATCACGGCCCAGGGCGGGGCGAACGTGCCGAGTGCGTTTTTCTGGTTGGCGAAGTTCACGCCGTTTTTCACGCCCACGCCGCCGTCGTTCTGCGAGAGCGCGGTGGTGGGGATGCGCACCTGGCGCAGCCCGCGGTGGACGAGCGACGCCGCAAAACCCACGGCGTCGAGCAGCGCGCCGCCGCCGACGATGATGACATACGCGTGACGCGAGAGGTGCGCCGCGAGCATGCGCGTGGCGAGCGTCTTCACGAGGTTGAAATCGTTTTTGACCTGTTCGCCGCCGGGGATGATCTGCGGGAGCGCCGCGAGCTTGATCTCGCGCGAGCGGTCCATGAAATACGCCGTCATTTTTTCCGAGAGGCCGGGATGATGGCGCAGCACGGCTTCCTCGACGAAGACCATCGCGCGATGCGGCGCGTCCTCGTGCGGGCGGTTGAGCACGTCGAGCAGCACGGTGTTCGTGGGGGCGAAAACGTCGTTGGTGAAATAGACGGGGAACTCGAAAGGGACGGAAAGTTTTTGGTCGATGCGGTTCATTGCGATGAGGGAGCAATCCATTATCCGCAGTTTTTGGCGGATTTACATAGGAAAAACAGATGAAGGTTGTTTTACGCGTCGAGCCAGGACTTCGTGGCGGCAGCGAGGTCGAGGAAGGTTTTGATGGGGCGGTCGAGGGTGAGCGAGGAGGCCCACACGATTGGGCTGCCGGCGCCGCCGCGTCCGTGGGTGCCGTGGATGCGCGTGGTGTCCATGCTCACCGAGGGCGGGGGCCAGCCGAAGAAAAGTTCGCATGGGTCGTAGCCGGGCTTGTTGTGGATGTCGACGTGCGTGGCGTAGTCGGGGGCTTCCTTTTTATCGGTCCACCACGGGTAGGCGAACCATGCCCCCTCGGCGGCAACGAGGAGTAGATCGCCGCCGTGCTCGTGGTCGACGCCGATGGCGCGCTGCTGCTCGCGGTCGAGGACTGCGGCGACGCCATCCAGCTTTTGTAAAACATCCTTTGCCTTGGCGAGCGCTTCGGGGCCGTTCGTGTGGACATGGGCGGCCTGGTGGTCGACGATGGCGAAGGCGGGGTTCGAGAAAAAATCGGCGTAGGCCATGCCCTTGATGTTGCGCGTGGCGAAGAGGCCGGCTTCCCGCAACGCGCGGTTGGGGAACACGGCCCCCTTGGTCACCGGCTCGATGGCGTAATCGCCGAAGATGAGCCATTCGTACCCGCCATCCGCGGCGGCTTTTTGCAATTTGCCGAGGTAACCGGCGAGGACGTCGAGCGCCTTGTGCGCCTGCGGGCTGTCGGGGCCGTGGCGCTGGAGGTCGTAATCGAGGTGCGGAATGTAGGTGAGCAGTAACCCGGGGGCATCGGGCTCGGACATGAGCGCGCACGTAGCGGCGACGATCCAGTCGCTCGATTTGCGCGAGGCGAGCGGGCCCCAATAGTGCATGAGGTTGAAATTGCGGCGAACTTTTTTCGCGATGCGCCCGTAGAGGCCGCGCGGCTCGCTGTAGCAATCCTGGATCATGCCGCCGCTGTGCTTGTGGATCGGGGCGGGGGAGAGAACCATGTCGACGCTCTCGCCGAGGCTCTGCTGCCAGAACATCATCCCGACCTTCCCGCCGCGGGCGCGGAATTTATCCCAGATGCGCGGCCCCTGCACGAGGGCTGCGGCTTGTTCCCAGAAAAGGACTTTGCGTAGGTTGGGGAAAAAGAGGCCGTTGGAAACCAGCCCGTGCGCTCCCGCCGGTGTCGCGGTGCGAAAATCCGCCTGCGCGACGCAAGTCACAGCGGGGAACGCGGAGGTGGCGTTCTGGAAAAAGAATCCGCCGAGCTTGGAGGCGACGTTGGAACCGAGCGCGGCGATGTCGATGACGAGCAGTTTTTTTTGGGCGGGTTTATCCACGGGGTTCGCTTGTATTATATATATGCCGGGGAACGGTCCGTTCTTAGCTCCCGTAAAACTTTTTGCCCACTATGCGGCTTAACGGCCAGAGCGCAAGCACGAGGATGGCGGCGCATACCCAGCCGGCAACACCGCCGGCCAGCGCGCAGAAAATCGCCTGGATGAGAATGAGGGCGCGGATCAATTTCCCGATGAGCGGCGGAATGCGGGGGTTTTGGGTTTCATTGCGCGCCAGCAGCGTGACGCCGGTGATGTAAGCGGTGATGACCGCGGCGGCGGTGAACGAGAGCGGTGTGAACGCGGGCGCCAGCGATGCGCCGAGGAGCACATTGAGCCCGCGACAGGCGCCCATGTTGAGGCTGCCGGCGACGGGGATGTGTTTAACAGCCGTATTATACGCCGTCACCGCGAGGAAAATCGCGCCGCCGAAAACCAGGACGCGCAAGCCCAGGCATGCGCAGATCGCGAGGGCGGCGAGCGCGAGGCCTGCGGCGGCGAGGGCGGCGTGCGTGGTTTTCACCGCGCCGCTGGGAAGCGGGCGCTTGGGGCGCGCAACGCGGTCTTCGCGCAGGTCCATGAGGTCGTTGAGCACGAGGCCGAATGCATAGAGGAAGACGCTGGCGACGAGGAGCGCGGCGAGCGCGGGCGGAAACATCTTCG
>DASZPK010000398.1:0-3371 GCA_035550335.1 Chthoniobacteraceae bacterium
GGATAAGAAGCAGGGGGGCCAGGTGTGGCGGTTTATCCCGGATGGGAAGGGGAATTATTTCATCCAGTCGCAGGCGAGTGAGCTTTACTTGAATGCGAAGTACGACGGTGAGATCGAGGACCAGGTGAACCAGTCGCCGGATATGGTGTGGGCGCTGGAGCCGGACGGCAAGGGCGGGGTCAATATCCGGTCAGTGGTGGGCGGGACGTATCTGAATACGTGGTTTGGGAACAAGGATGTGGGAGGGAGGATTGATCAGGGCGGGAAGGATGACAAGCAGGGGTGGAAGTTGATTCCGGCGGATAGTGACCTGTAACTCACCACGAAGGGAAGAAAAGGATGAAGGCGGACTAGCCCCGGTATTCGTGCGCCGTGCGGATCGCGGTTTGGAGGTTTTCGAGGGGGGTTTTGCTGTCTACGGTGCAGTCGGCGCCGAGGATGAAGTTGGGCGGGGCGTTTTTCAATACTTCGAGGGTGGCCTGGCGGACTTGGTCGGGGGTGCCGGTGGCGAGGACGCCGAGGCGGTCGAGGCCGCCCATGATGGGGCGCTGAAAGAGTCCCGCAGCCTGTTTCGGCGTGTAGGGTTTGCCGTCGGTGGTGAGGGGGACGTTGACGACGTTGCCGGGGTAGTCGTGGAAGCGGGGTTCGAAGCCCTGGTATTTGCCTTCGTAGTCGCAGATATGCATGATGTTATACGTTGTTAGCTCGCCGACTTGTTTGTAGAGCATCATGTCGTAGGCCTTGATGGTTTTTTCGAAGAGGGCGCGGTCGGCGATGCGGTCGGTCTCGCCGCCTTGGGTGCACATGTAGAAGCCGTCGGCCCCGAGGCGGGTGGCGGCCTGGGTGAAGTTCTGAAGGGAGAGGGTGATGTTTTCCATGCCGCGGCAGACGGCGTCGGGGTCCTGCTGGACATGTTTAACGAGTGTTTGCCATGGGACGGCTTGCTTGGCCATCTGGTAGGGGGAGTAGAGGGTCTGGATGATGAGGGCTTCGGATTTGGCTTCCTTCACGAGGGCGGAGAGGAGGGCGAGGGTGGGCTCGAACCATTTTTCGGGAAGGATGGGGATTTTGGCCCAGTCGTCGGGGGTTTTTACCTCGATGCCTTGGGGGAGGGTGAGTTCCTGCTCGTCGAGCTGGATTTTGACGAAGTCCATGCCGGTGTGGTGGAAGTGGTCGAGGTGGGCCTTGAGTGCGGCGTCGCCTTTGACGCCGAAGTGCATGAAGAACGCCGCGGGGATGTAAGCAGGCGCGGCAGAGGTGTCGAGGACTGCCATCATGAGGTCGCGCTTGGATTTCGAGGCGGGCTTGGACTGCGCGAGGATGCGGCGGGGGGCCATTGCGCCGAGGGCGGTGGCAGCGGCTGCGGTTTTGAGGAAGTGGCGGCGGTTCATTTATTCAAGATTAGGAACTGCGTCGGGCGGCGGCGGCGAAATCCATCAGGACGCCGGGAAATAGCAGGACATAGCCGGCGATGTTGAAGATAAAACCGCCGTGAATTTTGAAGAGATTGATCAAGGCCCATTTCGAATCGTCGAGCCGGAGCGGGGAGTTTGTGTAGAGGTAAATGATGGTGAGCGCGCCGAGGGCCAGGGCGGCGAGGGAAATGAGGCGAAGATTGCGTAGGCCGAATTCCGGGAAGCTGTCGGGCAGGATGACTACCAGGAAGGCCATGCCAAGGATGAGCCAGGCGTAGTTAAAGGGGATTTCGGCCCCGCTGGCCTGGGTGGCGGTGAAGGTGGTGATTTGGAAGGAGAGTTTCCAAGGGTCGATCAGGGGGCCGGTGGCGGTGATGCTGGAGAACCAAGGCATGTAGAAGCCGATCCATGTGAGGAATGCGCCGAGGAAGATGATTTTTTTGCCGGTGGAGAAGAGCGGGCCGGCGACGGTGGAGGCGGAATCGAGAGACGACGGCGGGGTTTGAATGGGGTCTGATGTATCCACAGGCCGCGCAGATTGACACAGATTCTGCCGGGTTCCAAGTTCCTAATTTCCTGTTTACAGCGCGGCGGGTGGGATGTATTCAGGGTGGTTTGGCAAAAGACGACCCGGAAACGCTGAGTGCGCCGCAGGTTGAATTTGCCGAACGAAGGGTCTAGTTTCACGCGCGCTGGATTTGGCGGGGCGCGGGGACGGGGCTTTTACTTTTTTTATTAACGATGGAAACGGAAACTTTGACCGAGACGACGAAGAAGGCGAACGAATACGCGGGCGCGGAGATCAATCGAAAGCTGACTCCGGAGCAGAAGATCGGTTTTTTGCGCGAGATGATGCGCATCCGGAATTTCGAGCATACGTCGCTGAAGTATTACAACAAGGGGAAGATGGGCGGGTTTCTGCATCTCTACATCGGGCAGGAGTCGGTGGCCGTGGGGACCATTTCGCTGCTGGGCAAGAATGACCATGTGATCACGGCTTACCGGGACCACGGGCATGCGCTGGTGTCGGGGATGGGGATGAATGAATGCATGGCGGAGCTTTACGGGAAGGCGACGGGGTGCTCCAAAGGCAAGGGCGGGTCGATGCATTTTTTCGCGCCGGACAAAAATTACTGGGGCGGGCACGGGATCGTGGCGGGGCAGACGCCGCTGGGGCTGGGGATCGCTTACGGGCTGAAATACAAGGGGATCAAGGGTTGCTGCCTGTGCTACCTGGGCGATGGGGCGGTGAACCAGGGGGCATTCCATGAATCGCTGAACCTGGCGTCGCTCTGGAGTATACCGGTTGTTTATATCATCGAAAACAATATGTATTCGATGGGCACCAGCCAGGAGCGGTCGTCGGCATTCAAGGAGTCGCTCGCGCAACGGGCGGAAGCTTACAATATCGCGTGGGATGTGATCAACGGGGAGGACATTTACGAGATTCGCGCGCGGACGCAGGTGGCGGTGGAGCGGGCGCACAATGAATCGCGGCCGGCTTTGCTGGAGATCGATACGTATCGCTATTACGGGCATTCGGTGGCGGATGCGAATGCGAAGAAGTACCGGACGGGCGAGGAGATCGAGTATTACAAGGCGAATCATGATCCGATCCGGCTTTGGCAAAGGCAACTGGTGAGCGAGGGGATTTTGACGGACGAGGACGCGAAGAAGATCGACGACGCGGCGGCGGATGAGGCGGAGGCCGCGGCGAAATTCGCGGATGAGAGTCCGCTGCCGAACCGCGAGGATATTTTTTCGGACGTGTATTACGAGGTGGACCAGCAGACCGAGGCGGGCCGCCAGGGGAAACATTTTTTCAACGAGTAGATTTTTTCGCATGCCGCTTATTACTTATCGCAAAGCATTGAACGACGCGCTCGCGGAGGAGATCCAGCGCGACGAGAACGTGGTCGTCATCGGGGAAGAGGTGGCGGAATACAACGGGGCCTA
>DASZPK010000399.1:0-1626 GCA_035550335.1 Chthoniobacteraceae bacterium
GTTCACGAGCAGCACGCCGCCGATGAGGTAGCCGCCCGGAAACACGGGCAGGGACCAGTTTTTGCCCGAGGGGTTCCACCAGACAAACATCGTGTCGAAGTATTTTTTCTGCGCGTAAAATGCGTCGAGGTTCTGCTGCGCGATCGTGCCAATGAGGACGAGCACAATCGCCACGCAAAGCGTGACGATGGTGAGCTTCAGCGAGGAAATGAATCGAAAGGCGCTGCGCAACATCTCGGGGTCAGGGGTGAAAGTCCACCGATTGGAGGAACTTTGCAAACGCGGCTTTTTGCGCCACGGCGAGTTTGTCGGGTGCGGTGAGCTTGAAAAACCAGGTGCGGCCGCCGTTGCGCGCCCAGCCGGCGAGGATGTGCGATTTCGGGCCGGCGATGTCGACGGTGAGGATCGCGTCGCCATCCGCCGTGATGACGGGGGCGATGAGCGGTTTGAGGCCCGCCTCTTCGATGGGATCGAGGCCTGCCTGGCCGCGCCACCGGTTTACGTTTTCGAGGTTGCCGCCGCCGTCGCCGTCAAAAACGCTGATGGAAATATCGGCTGATTCGCCATTCGCGCCGGCGGCGGTAAAGCGCGCGTAGCGCATTGGTTTTTCAGGCGCGGGTTTCCAATCGGCGGGGATTTCCCATTTGATTTTTGGCGGCTGCGAACCGGCGGTGGGCGGCGGCATTTGCGATTGCGGCGGCAGCGTGGCGGGGGCGGACGTTTCCGCGGGCTGGGAGTTTGCGCCCGCGATGTTCACCGACTGGATCCATTGGATGAAGGCCGCTTTTTGCGATTCGACCAGCGCGGAGTTGCCGCGCATTTTGAAGAAACCGGTGAAGCCGGGGAACGATGCCGCGACGCCGCCGATGATGCGGCCATCCTTCGCCGGGTCGGCGCCCTGCGGGAGGCCCTCGATGTCCACCACGATCACGTCGCCGAGCGGCGCGGAGACATGCTGCGAGATTTTTGCGAGTTCCTCGTCCGTGACGGCGGGTTTGCCGGCTTGCGAGAGCCAGCGGTTGATGTTTTCGAGCATGCCGCCGGCCTGGCCGGCCAGGATCACGAGCGAGACATCGGCGGTCGCGCCGTTGTCGCCTTTTACGAGGAAGCTCGCCTGGCGCATTTGGGAGAGCGGCTGCGCCTGCCAGTCCGCGGGCGGTTTGCCGGTGACTGAAAATCCGCCCATCGCCTGCGGGGCCTCGTCCGTGCCAGAATTCATGGACATCGCGGGTGTCGGCTCGGGTTTCGGAATGGTGTAGACCGTGACCGCGTCCCTTTTGCAGGCGGCAACCAGCGCGCTTGCAAGGAGCAAAATGGCGAATGAAAGCGTTCGATGGGATTTCACGGGGAACGCCAAGTAAACGGCTGGAAAGCGCGGTGTCCAGTTTTATTCGCCCTTTGCGCTTCACCGCGGCGCGAGGGGGTGGTAAAGTTGGAAATGCTTGTTCTCGCCGGAACGAAGAAGGGATTGTTTTTATTCACCTCGCCCGACCGGGACCGGTGGCAACTGCACGGGCCGTTTTTGCGCGGCAAGGAAATTCACCACGCCGTGCGCGACCCGCGCACCGGGCGCCTTTTTGCGACGTCGAATGACTCGTGGTTCGGGTCGGAGATCGTCCATTCGGA
>DASZPK010000400.1:0-10755 GCA_035550335.1 Chthoniobacteraceae bacterium
CACGGCGTAAATCATGACCATCACGACAAGGCCAAACGTGAGCGCGATCCCCGCATGGGTAATGCTGCCGCCGCTCACATCGTTGATGACGATCGCGCCCGTGCCGGCGAAGACGAGGGCGAATGTGCCGATGAATTCCGAGGCGAGCTTGTTCATGCGCGGGCGCGGGTGCGGGCTATTGCCTTCCGGCGCGGCGCCGGGCAGCAATCCGCCGCGAGCAGGGCGCGGACATCCTTGCTGCCGGTGAGTTTCCGGAGCTTCACCCGGTCTTTTTTGAAAACGGGTTCCGTCTGCGCGCAATCCTGAAGGCATTGGAGATTCGCGTGCAGTTCCCGCGAGCGCCGCGCGGGGAGCGAGTAGATCATCCAATGGCCCTGCCGCCGCGCCTCCACCATCCCCCGCTCGCGCAGGTAGGCGAGGTGCTGGGAGACCACGACCTGCGATTTGCCGAGCGCGCCCTGGATATGGCAGACACACAGGGGCGAGCCGGAGAGCAGGTGCAGGATGCGCAGGCGCGTTTCATCGCACAGGCATTGGTAGATGGAGACCAGCTTCATGACGCTGAACATAAGCGGGGAATTATATAAGTAAATACTTATGTTTGTGGCGCAACCCGGGCGTTCGAAAGGCGGTCCTTCAAAAAAATCTCGCGACCGCGCGGCGATTGGGACACTATCCGCGCATGAAAGCCCCCCTGCTTCTCTCCGCCATGCTCACGCTTGCCTCCATCGCTCCCGCAGACGAACCGGTTTACGACATCGGCCCCGCCACGAATGGCGGCGCGCAGGATTTCCGTGTGCGCATCCTCGCGGGCGAGCACGGCTGGGAACCGCAATCGGCCAACGTGACGGTGGCTTGGAACAACGACGATCTGGTCGTAACCGTTCACAGCGTGCCGGGCGCGGAAGGGCTGGCCGATCCGGCGGTGACGGACCCGGCGAAGTGGAATTCGGTCGAGGTATTCTTCGGCGCGAAGAAGGGCTCAGGGGAACTTTACCAGGTGATCGCGGGCACGGACCTCGACCCGGTTTCCAAGACGCACCGCATCGTCGTGAACGATCTGCGCGACCCGGCGCCCGGCGACAAGCCGACGGTGAAAGTGGAGTCGGGCGAGGAGAAAATGGGGCACAGCTACACGTTCCACTTGCCGCTGAAAAGCCTCGGCCTCGCGGCGAAGGCGGGCACGGAGGCGTCGCTCCAGGTGTATGTGAATTGGACCGATGCGGCGGGCACGCGGCACACGGCGGGCTGGCATCCGGAGTATCGCGACCACAAGGACCCGGCGGCGATGTATCGCATCCGGCTCGCGGCCAAGCCAAGTCCCGATGTGAATTTCGCGGCGCGCGCGAGTCTCGACATGGGCAGGCCGCGCGTGGACATTTATTCCACGAAGCCCGGCGACGTGGAGGTGAAGGCGGGCGGAAAAGTGGTCGCGACCGGGGCCGTCGATCCCGATACGTTGCGCGGGGCGGTGCTCGTGCCGGCGACGGCGACCACGATCACCGTGGGGAAAGCGGGGAGCGCGCCGGTCGATTGCTCGGAGCTGCACAATCTTGAGACCGCGGGCGTGCTGAATATGCGTCCAATTTTCAAGGAGTGCGTTTTCAGCGGCAAAAATTTCACGGCGTGCATTCTGGAAAAACCGGCGGAAACCGAGCAGGCGCTCGGCAAATGCATCCTCACCCCCACGTTTTACGACTCCGCCTATAACGAGGTGAAGACGGCGGACAAGCCGGGGCGCTACGGAGCGATCGTGCATGTGGAAACGGCGACCGGCCTGAAGTTCAACCGCTTCGTCACGCTCTACCGCGCGCCGGAGGAATTGCTGGGGCGCGCGCTGCGCCCCATGTTTTCGGATGTAAAACTTCCCCCGGAACTCGGCCTCGACCCGGCGGTTGTCTCCTCGCACATGGACAGCGTGAGCGATTATTTCGGCACGGGATTCACCAGCGGCGGCATCAATCGCGGGCCGGATGCCGCAATCCTGCTCGCGTGGCTTTCGGAAACCAAGGCCGACGCCGCGCCCGACCTCCGCCGCACCGGTCCCAACGAATCCGACCAGAAATGGTGGTACGGCCTGAAAAAGAAAACCGGCAACCTGCGCACCGATTATTTTGTGCATCTGCCCCCCGATTACGACAAGGACCCGCAAAAAAAATGGCCGGTGATTCTCTTCCTCCACGGCAGCGGCGAGCGCGGGTACGATCTCAAAATCCTCGCGCGCCAGCCGCTCGTGCAGGGCGTCGAAAAGCGGAAGGATTTTCCGTTCATCCTCATCGCGCCGCAGGTTTCGCCGGGCGAATGGTGGTCGATCTCCGAACTCGACGACATCCTCGACGGTCTCCCGGCGAAATACCGCATCGATCCCGACCGCATTTATCTCACGGGGCTGAGCATGGGCGGGTTTGGCACGTGGTCGTATCTCGCCGCCGAGCCCGGGCGTTTCGCGGCGGCCGCGCCGATCTGCGGCGGCGGCGACCCGCAGGATGTGGAGCGCTTCAAAGAGGTGCCGATCTGGGTTTTTCACGGCGACAAGGATGACGCCGTGCCGATCCAGCGCAGCCAGGAAATGGTGGATGCCCTCAAGAAACTCGGCAGCGACGTGAAGTTCACCGTCTTTCCCGGCGTCGATCATTTCTCGTGGATCCCGGCTTACAAAAACCCGGATCTATATAAATGGTTTCTGGAGCATAAGCTCAGCGACCGCGGAGCAAAGTGATCCAGACTGATTGCGTTCGCGAGCTGCTGTAGCGTGCGCTGTCCCCAGCGCAGGAGCGGCGCGTCGCTTCGTGGTTCGCGGCGGAGTCCAACGCCTCCGCTGGGACAGCGGACGCTACAATTTTGCGGCGGTGCTTGAAGATACCGCCTCCCCGTTGTATCAAGGTGTAACCCGCATGGCCGACGAAACCGATCCCGCCCGCAAGCGCATCCTCATATTCATCGTCGCGTACAACGCGGAGAAGACCATCACCAGCGTGCTCGACCGCATCCCGGCGTCGCTCCGCACCAAGGATGTCGAAGTGCTGGTGATCGACGATTTCTCGAAGGACGACACTTTTTCCAAGGGCCTCGCCCACCCGAACCCGCACACCGATTTCAAGATCACGATGCTGCGCACGCCGGAGAACCAGGGCTATGGCGGCAACCAGAAGCTCGGCTACCGCTACGCCATCGAACATGGGTTTGACATTGTTGCACTGGTGCACGGCGACGGCCAGTACGCGCCGGAAAAACTTCCCGACCTGCTGGAGCCGTTTTACAAGGGCGAGGCCGACGCCGTGTTCGGCTCGCGGATGCTGCGCAAGGGGGACGCGCTCAAGGGCGGGATGCCGCTCTACAAATGGGCGGGCAACCAAATCCTCACGCGCTTCCAGAACTCGCTGCTCGGCACACACCTGAGCGAGTTCCACTCGGGCTACCGGCTCTATTCAGTGGCGGCGCTGCGGCAGATCCCGTTCGAGCGCAACAGCAACGATTTTCATTTCGACACGGAAATCATCATTCAGCTCGTGATGAAAAAACTGCGCATCGTGGAGCTGCCGATCCCGACCTATTACGGCGACGAGATCTGCCACGTGAACGGGATGAAATACGCGTGGGACGTCTGCCGGGCGATGCTCCGCTCGAAATTCCACGAGCGCGGCCTGCTTTACGACCGCAAATACGATGTCGGCCCGGTGGAGGAGAACTACGACCTGAAGCTTGGTTACACATCGTCACACACGCTCGCCATCGCGCGCGTGAAACCCGGGGCGGACGTGCTCGACGTCGGCTGCGGGCGCGGCTACGTGGCGGACGAGTTTGCGAAAACGGCGCGGCACGTCACGGGCGTCGACCAGTATGTGCCCTCCTCGAGCGCGAACCCGAAGGTGGAATTTTTCGGGGCGAATCTCGACGAGGGGAAACTCCCCGTGAACGTTTCCCAATACGACCAGATTTTCATGCTCGATATCATCGAGCACCTGCGCGACCCGGTCGATTTCATGGAAAAACTCCGCGAAGCCACCGGCTACAAGCGCCCGGAGATCGTGCTCACGACGGCGAACATCGGGTTTTTCATCACGCGCGCCATGCTCTTTTTCGGGCACTTCAATTACGGGCGCAAAGGCATTCTCGACCGCACGCACACGCGGCTCTTCACGTTCAATTCGCTGCGCGAACTGCTGGACGAGACCGGCTACAAGGTCACCGAGGTGCGGGGCATCCCCGGGCCGTACCCGAGCGCGCTCGGCAACAACTGGCTCGGGCGCGCGCTGGTGCATTTGAACGCGGCGCTCATCCATGTGAGCAAGGGATTGTTTTCCTACCAGATCCTCGTGGTCGCGCAGGCGAAACCGACGGTGCCGAACCTGCTCTCGGAGACCATCGGCACAAGCGACGCGCTGCGGAAAAAAGCGGTGGAGCAGGGCGTGGGCGCGGGTTCAGGATAGCGCACGCGCGCATTGTTGTGGCTGCGCAGGCAAGCTCCGGGGAGCGCACCCGGCCCGGGTGCCGTTTGCGGCGGCTCGCCGCAAACACTCGCAGGATGATGCGGCCCGGAAAACCATTCGCGCGAAACAAAGCGCGCTGTTTCTGTGGGGGTGACGATGTTGAATGCAGCGCGCCGTTACGCGCATTCGGCGGGCCGCCGAATGCAGCACCCGGGCCGGGTGCGCTCCCCGGAGCTTGCCTGCGGCGCGCTTTCAATTTTACAGCGCGATTATTCACGCCACGGCGCTTAATTTTTCACCCCAAGCAGCTCGACCTCGAAGATGAGGACGGAGTTCGGCGGGATGGCGCCGGGCATGCCGTCTTCGCCGTAGGCCAGGTCGGCGGGGATGACGAGCTGCCATTTCGAGCCGACTTTCATCATCGCGAGCGCTTCGCTCCAGCCTTTGATGACTTCGTTCACTCCGATGGTGAGGGGCTCGTTGCGCTTGTAGGAACTGTCGAATTCCGTGCCATCCACGAGCGTGCCGCGGTAGTTGACGACGACCTTGCTGTCCGCTTTCGGCTGCTCGCCCTTGCCCTCGGTGAGGACCTTGTATTGGAGGCCGTCGGGGAGGGTCTTCACGCCATCCTTGGCTTTGTTGGCGGCGAGATAATCCGCGCCTTCCTTTTTCGCTTTTTCGCCGGCGGCGGCTTGTTTGGCGGCATGCTCGGCGCTGAGGGTTTTTTGCAAGGCGATGAGCGCTGCTTTCTGCTCCTCGGGGGTGAGCTGGAGGTCGGCGCCGGTGTAGGAGTCCTTCATCCCGGCGAGAAGCGCCTCGACGTTGAGGTCGGTGGCCCCCTGGCGCTTGAGGCTGTTGGCTATGTCCACGCCGATGGCGTACGCGGCTTTGTCTTTGTCGGTTTTCAAGGCTGGTTTGTCGGTGTTGGGTTTGTCGGCCGCGTGGCCCTGCACAATGAGGACCGCGAGGAATAATGGGGCGATGGCTTTGAATTTCATGGGGTGCGGATGGATTGGAGTTTGATCGGGGGAGGTATCTCTACATGATTTTCGGTACGGAGCCACGGAAAAAACGCGCAGCGCCCCAATTCAAAAAAGCCCTGTCCACGAACTGTTGCAGCGTGCGCTGTCCCCAGCGCAGGAGTTGCGCGCCGCCACGAAATTTCCCCGGCCACGCCCAACGCCTCCGCTGGGGACAGCGGACTCTACAACATTCCGCGGCCACGATTTTTCCATATTCTCACCGCCCGCGTGTTTTCTTTTGTTTAACACTCAACGCCAGGTCGGCGGCGGTGACCAGCAGCACGGCCAGCAGCGTGAGCAGGAGGCTCGACATGGCGGGGATGGGTGTGTTCACGGTGAGCGTGTAAGCGCCCGATGTGCCGGAGCCGTACGGGTCGGTCGCGACGACGGTGTAATTTCCCGCGTTGCTGCCCGACGCGCTGGGGATGGTGTAGGTGGCGCCCGTGGCGCTCGCGATGGCCGAGCCGCTGTAATACCATTGGTAGGTGACCGACCCGGAACCCTCGACGCTGATCGTAAACGTGGCGGGCTGCCCGGCGGTGACCGTCTGCGTACCGGCCACGGTGAAGATGAGCGGCGCGAGGCCGCCGGCGCGGATGGTCTGGTTGTAGGTGTCGCAGATGTAAACGATGCCGGTGGCGCCCACGGCGGCGAACTGCGGGCTATCGAATTGCGCGGCGGGGCCGGTGCCGTCGTTCGTGCCGGTGGTGCCGGGCGTGCCGGCGATGGTGCTCACCACGCCGGAGGTGTTGATGCGCCGGATGGTGGTGTTGCCCGGCACTTGCGAAGCGGGCGCGAGCGGGACCTGGCAATCGGCCACGTAGATGTTGTTCGAGCCGTCGATGAAAAGGCCGGTGGGGGAATTGAACAGCGCGCCCGTGCCGATGCCGTCGGCGGAACCGATCACGCCCCCCTGCCCGTACGGCGTGCTCACCGTGCCGGAGGTCGAGATTTCGCGCACGACGTAATTGTTCTCGTCGGCCACGTAGACATTCCCCGCGCTGTCCGCGGCGACGCTGATCGGGTTGTTAAACAACGCGCTGGCCGCGCTCCCGTCCTTCCAGCCGAGCGTGCCCGACACGCCCGCGAGCGTGGAGACGGAGCCCGACGCGGTGATTTTGCGGATGAGGTTGTTGCCGGTGTCGGCGACGTAAACATTGCCCGCGCCATCGACGGCCACGCCCTGTGGGTTGTTAAACCGTGCAGCGGTGCCGCTGCCGTTCGTCGTGCCGGTGCGCCCGGGCTTGCCCGCCAGGAGCGAGACGGACCCCGACGTGGTGATTTTGCGGATCGTGCTGTTGCTGGAATCGGCCACATAGATATTTCCCGAGGTGTCGATGGCCACCGAGTTGGGCGTGTTGAACGTGGCGTTGGTGCCGCTGCCGTTCGCGGAGCCGGTGACCTCCGGCTGGCCGTAGGGGGAGCTCGTTAAACCGGAGGGAGTCACCTTGCGGATCACATCGTTGAGAAAATCGGCGATGTAAACATTGCCCGAGCTGTCGATGGCCGCGCCGCTCGGATAGGCGAAGATGGCGTTCGTGCCGGAACCATCCTCCCAGCCGGGATTGAGCTGCTGCCCTGCGAGCGTGGTGACGACCAGTTGGTTGTCCACCACCAGCACCGAGGGGGGCGACGTGGTGAGGGAGTTCGTGCCGTTCGTGATGAGGCACTGGAACTGGTCGCCGCTCATGGCGGCGGTGAGCCCGTTCACCGTGAGCGCGGTGCCCGAGACGCCGCTGTAGGTGCCGCTCGCGGCGAGATTGCTCCACGAGCCGCTGCCGATCGGCATGCGCTGCCATTGATAGGCATTCCCCGCGGCGGTGCCGCTCGAGGCCACGGTGAACGTGCCGCTCTTCGCCGGGCCGGGCACGAGCGTCGCGACCGCGGGCAGCGTGGGAACGACGAGCGCCTGCGCCTGCGTGAAAGTCGTGGCGAGGTTTTGCACATTGGGCGAACCGATGCCGGTGACCAGATCGTAACCCGTGCCCGTGGCGTAACCGTTGTTCCCGCTCGTGATGTCGTGGAAATTATTCGTGCCGATGAGCGTGTAGAGTTTCGGCGCGAGCACGCCGATGGGGCCAAGGCCGGCCTTGGAGCGCGCCTGGTTGAGCAGCGCGCAGAAACCCGCCCATGTCGGGCTGCTCCAGCTCGTGCCGCCGAAGACTTGCTGCGAGCCGTTGAGCCAGACATAAGCCCCTTCGTTCGGGTCGGCCGGGGCCGCGATATCGGGCACGCAGCGCGTGGAGCCCGCCGGGACGCCGGTGCCGTTCTGCCACGGGGGCCGGCTGAAATAGATGCTCGTGCCGCCGCCACTGGAATTCCACGCCACCTCGGTATTGATGGCGCTGCCGGAGGTAAGGGTGAGCGAGGTGCCGCCCACGCCGGTTACATTCGGGTCGCTCGCGGGATTCTCCACGCTCACGCCGTCGGGATTGTTCCCATTGTCGCCGGAGGAGGCAAACAATGTAACACCGGCGCTCGCCAGTTGTGCGAAATACTGCGTGTCAGTGAAAATCTGCCCCGCCGTGCTGCCCGGCTCGGCGATGCCGTAGCTCATGCTCATCTGGTGGAGATTGAACGAGGGATTCGCGATGACATCCTCGTAGACCGCCTCGTAGCCGGTATCGAGATCGTTGCTCGCGAGGTCCCCCGTGGCATAGACGCGCACCTTCGCGCCGGGCGCGATGGAGCTGCTCCATTCCGTGTCGAGCGATTCCTCGCCGGAAGGCGTGCCGGCGCTCCCGGTCACCTGGGTGAGCGTGATGTTGCTGAGCGATTGCGACACGCCGTACTTGCTCCAGAAACTGGTGAGATCGGTCTTCAGGGGCAGGACGTCGATCACGATCGCGATGGTCTGCCCGGAGCCGTTGTCGGAAATTTTGTCGGCGCTGTATGGATGCAAAATCTGCGCGGGCGTGTATGGCTGGCTCGTGCCATTGGTGCTGCTGGTGACGACGGTGCCGTCGGTGGAATTTTTGGGCGCCCCATCGACGTGTACAAGGTGCTTGTGCGCGCGGATGTGGGGCTGCAGGCCGTTGACGCCCACGAGCACGGTGGCAAGCCGTGCGGGGATGCTCGGCGCGGAAATCGCGGAGGTGTATTCGACCCCCTCGAGCGACACGCGCGCGAAACTCACCTTCATCGCTTTTTGGATTTTATCGACGCTCCCCGTGGCGAAAATCGAGATGCGGCTGGCGCTTTGCTTCGTGATCTTGAACCCCTGGCTCGTGAGCCACGCCGTCACCGCGTCGTAATCGGCCTGCGTTGGGAAATAGCGGTCCTCCATTTCGTGAAACGGAATGATCTCCCCGCGCGCGATGCGCATTTGGAGCTCGGGGAAATTGCGCATCTTGAGCGCGACCTCGAAACGCATTTCCGAGGCGATTTCATTCGCGTGCAAATTGGCGCGCGAGATGTAGGGATGGCGCTCGTCATTCGGGCCGTAGGCAACTCCGGCGGGCACCGTTCTCACGCTCACGCGCGACTGCACCATCGGCTCATCGGCCGCGCGCGCTGTCGCGAAAAAAGCTACACACACGCACAAAAACGAGGGCCATGAATGCAGGCGGGACTGGCGTCTTGAAGGCATGGGCGGGAGGCGGGACCGGGGAAAAGAATCGTGATAATAAAACCTTTGCCCATGGTAGCAGAGTGAAACGAAATTACAATGTATGGCATTGTAAAATTTCCGCCGTGTTTCGGGCCGCCCTTTGATGCCCGTTTCGGCGCACGACGCAAGCAGTTGGGGAAGAAACTGTTACGCAATCGAAAGAGGCCGTTTGCAGACTGGACATTTCCCTTTTTTTGCGATTTATTGGCACACCCTATGGCTGGCGAACCTGAAGTCCCAAATGGCACCGAGCAGCAGCGCCTCGTCCAGCAAAGCCATTTGCTGGAAAACCTCCTCAACGCCAGCCCCGACCGCATTTATTTCAAGGACCGCCGGAGCCGGTTCATCCGGATGAACCACGCCACCGCGCTCTCATTCGGGCTCGTCAGCCCTGGGGAAGCCGTGGGCAAGACCGACGCCGATTTTTTTGGCGAGGAACACGCGCGCGAGGCTTACGAGGATGAGCAGCGCATCATCGCGACCGGTGAGCCGATCGTCGGCAAGGAGGAAAAGGAAAACTGGCCCGATGGCCGCGTGACCTGGGCTTCCTCGAGCAAATACGCCATGCGCAACGAGAAGGGCGAAATCATCGGCATCATCGGCATTTCGCGCGACATCACCTCGCGCAAGGAGGCCGAGGCCCAGCGCGAGAAACTGCTGCGCGAACTAAACGGCGCGTTTGAAAAAATCAACACGCTCAAGGGCCTCCTGCCGATCTGCGCCTCGTGCAAACGCATCCGCGACGACTCCGGCTCATGGGCCGAAGTCGAGACCTACATCCAGAGCCGCTCCCCCGCGCATTTCAGCCATGGCATCTGCCCCGAGTGCGCCGCGCGCCTTTACCCGGATATCCCGGAGCTGAAATAACTTCGCGCAACCCGATGAAAAAAAGCGCACCGGTATTTTTCCCCGTAATCTGGGCGTGCCTCGCGCTTGCGCTCGCGTGCGCGACCGGCGGCTGCTCGCTCTTCCACCACAACAAAAAACCGAAACCGTGGCACCCCAAACCGCTCGGCCCCACGGGCGCGATGGAAGGCAACCCGCAGCCCATGGAAGCACAGCCGCTGGAAGCCAGCCCGCGCCCCATGGAACCTGTGCAGCAGGAAGAAGACGCGCCGCAGCAATAGGGCAATAAGCGCGCCAATAGCTCGCAATAGGCGAGCGCGACGCGATTTCAGCCCGCGGCCTTTTGAAACGCGGCGATCACAAAATGCGGGCCAATGTCTGCCGTGAACCCGTAATGCGCCGCAAAATTTTTCACCGCCGCGCGCTTTTCCTCATCAGTCGCCTGGGCCTTCCACAAGATTTCCAGGTCGCGCCCATCTACGATCGCGCTTCCCGAGCTTGCGATCCCGTCGCTGATCCGTCGCGCGAGCGTATCCAAATCGTGTTGTGAAGCCATGAAAGGCGCCTCTCATTTGCGCGCCATAAACTGAATCGGATGCGCGGCACGGCGCGGCTCCATCGCTTCAGAAACGCAGAAAGAAAAGCGAATTATCGAATCACGAAAAAGAGGCGGGGAAATCGGTGAGGGAGGGATTCGAACCCTCGGTACCCTTTTGGAGTACGGCGCTTTAGCAAAGCGCTGCTTTCGACCACTCAGCCACCTCACCAAAAAAAATTGCTATCGCGGGCGGGCATTATGTCGCGTGGGATGCGGGGCTTGGCAAGGAAATTCACGGGGGGTTTGGGC
>DASZPK010000401.1:0-17141 GCA_035550335.1 Chthoniobacteraceae bacterium
GAGGGCGCTGCGATTCTGCCAGAGGAGCCACACCAGCAGGAGCACCACGATGCCGCAAATGGCCCAGAGCGCGAAATTGAGAAAACCCGCGAAGCCGCCGCCGACCGACTCATCCCTTTTTGCGTGGGACATGTCGTCATAGTCGCGGCGGGCGCGATGGAGGCTGTCGAGCCATCTTTGGAATGAATGATACCCGTCGCGGATTTTTTGGACGGTGTCATCCAAAAATTGGGCGAAAGGGTTCGACGATTTTCCGGGTTGCTGGCGCGGCAGCCGCCACGAATAGATGTCCCGCTTGAGAACGCGGGAGATGGTGTTGTCGAGGTCGCCCGGTTTCACGCGGCCCGCGGGGGCCGGGCCCGAGGCAGGGGCCGGCGCCGGCGCATTCGAATCCGCGCCATGCGCCGCGGGCGCAAAGGCCAGCAGGAGCGCCGCTGCGGCGACAGCGGCGGCCCGGATGGCGCGGCGCATGCCGAGCATCAGGTCTTCGCCCGTGTGGAGCGATTCGCCGTAAAAACAACGTAAAACATACGTGGCTTTCGTCACGGGATTCACGCAGAGATAGGCGAAGGCGGCGACGACGGCCATGAACGTGGTGTTAAGCATCCAGTCCGTGGTGTCTATCTGGGAAAAGCGCGACTCGACGCCCGTGAACATCCGCAGCGTTTCCGGGAGGAATTCCATGATGATCGCGAGATTGGTCGATACCATCACCCCGAAAAGCAGGAGCCAGAGCAGCACAAAAATACTCTGCTTTTTCCAAAGCATCGCCTGGCGCCATGCCTTGCGGCTCACAGCGCCCACGCCCTCGCTGCCATCGCCGAGGATCATTGCGTTTTCGTAATAGGCGCGCACCTGCGGGTACGGGATGGTGATCAGCAGCGCGATCGGGCGCACGAAAAGCGCGGTGGGCTGCAGCGCCGCTTGCGTCACCACCAGCCGCCAGATCCGCCCGGGCGTCCAGTGCGGCGGCGGGGATGCCGAAACATGCGCCCGGAGAATGGCGAGCCCCGCTGCCTGCCAGCTTTTCATCCAGAGGAACAGAAAGGCGAGTTCGAGCGAACTGCCGACGATACGGTCGTATGCAAAAGCGCCCCGGCTCATATCCGACCAGAAATACAGCAGCGCGAGCACAAAGGGAACGCTGCCGATATAGTAAAACAAATGGACAGGGATGGGCGCGCGCCGGAGCAATTGGACCGCCTCCTCGACGAGTTCCAGCGCGCCTTTGCCTTCCCCGGCATCCGTTTTCCTTTTCTTCATTCCCCTCCCTCCGCGTGCCAGACAGTCCCTTCATGGAAATTGCTGGGCAGCATCAGGACCAACTGGCCCATCGAGTAAAAGAAAACCCATGCCACGAGGATCCCCAGCACGCACAGGAACACTCCGCCGACGGCGCCAAATTTCCCGCGCACACCGCTTTTTTTCACCGCGAGTTTTTGCAGGCAGCTCGCGCAGATGAGGCGGTCGTCGTGCTCGGTGATGCATTCGCGGCAGAAAAAGCGTTTGCACTCGGGGCACCGAGCCACCGCCTCGCGGCCAATGTGGAAATGGCAGCGCTGGGCCGCGAGCGTGGAAGGGATGGCGGTGCTCATGGCTGGGAGACGGAGGCTTCGGCTTGCAAGGCGGCTTCCATGTTACGGCGCGCCCCCATGAAAGTGATGACGCCGGCAATGCCCACCGCCGCCGCGTAGGCCGCCATGAAAAAGTAAAACCCATCGACCACCGGGCCGTGCATTTTGGACGCCGCGATCATGACCGCATGCTGGTCGTTGGAAATCGCCGGGTCGTCGACCGTTGCGGCCACCATCATGACAAAGCCGCAGACAAATGAGATGATGACATGTCCCAAACCAAACCACGTCACGGTGCGCACCGGGCCCTCCAAAATGGAACGCCCCTGTTTTGCGAGAGCGGTGATCGTGAGGCCCGTGGCTGCCAACGTCGTCACGACGACAAACGTGGCCGCGGGAATACCGGGCGAAAGAACGTTCAGCGCCCACGCGGCGGCCAGGAGAAGGAACACGCCAAAATTCCACCCGTGCGCCGCACCCCGGTACGAGTTGTATCTCTTTTCAGGGACGGTCGACGGCGCAAAGGCCGATGCCGCGGGCGCGTACTGGTAGGACGCCTGGTAGGATTGCCGCGCAGCTTGATGGGCCTGCAGTTCGGCCACCCGTTGCGGAACATCCTCCGCGGCCAGACCGCCTTGCGCCGCATCGATGAGCGGCCTGAGGGTTGCCAGCACCTTGCGCAGGTTTCGCATCCGCTTGAGCGAAGGGAGGCGTTCCACCCCGATCCGCGTCCGGATTTGGGTCGTGCACATCGGGCCGCCGATAAAATTCAGCAGCATTTTCACCGCAAAAAACAAGGCGATGGCCCCCCACATGATCCTCAAGGAAGTGTTGTCCGTCCCCAGGATGCACAACGCAAACAGAGCGCAGAAAACGAAATGGAGCGCGATCCAAAAGCCCTGGCCGTTGGTGGGGTTCACCATGATGAGCTGGACATCGGAGAAATAAAAACGCCGGTAATTTTCCGTCCATCCGTTGGAACTGATCCGCAGGAGGTGGTCCCTGGCCATGTAAAGCCTCGACCCCCAGATGAGAAATCCGCTGCGGCCCGGCAAACGTTGATATTCCTTCGTGGGTGCCATGGGAAAAATCGGTTACGAATAGTGCAGCAAGTACCAGATCAAAACAATCCAAGCGGCGATTTGCAGCAAGGCCAGCACGATGGCGATGGAAAAGCGCAGATGATTGAGGCGCGGCACAATGCTCGACGGCGATTTCCAATGCCGGATCGAGAGATAAAGCGCGATGGGGGCGGTGATGATCGTAAAGTAGACGGTGAAGAAAAATAGAGGATTTGCGAACGGCAGGATCGTCAGCATCAGCGCGATGTTGTCGTAAAGCACGCGCTGATTTTCGAGGTTCTTGAGCTTCCCTTTCTTTTTGCCCGTCTGGATGCAGCCCGGGCAGAGGTGCTGCCCGTTGAGATCGACATCGCACAGCGCGCAAAGAAAACGCCCGCAGGCATCACACGGCACCGTCGCCCTTTTTTGCGGGTGGTAAAAGCACGCGGCCTCCTCGGCGGAAGCGATTTTCTCCCCGGGGTGCCCGTCGGCAAACGGGCGGAACATCGCCGGGTACAATTCAACGAGGGCCTTGGCGCCGCATGCCGGGCACTGCGTGACCTCGCCCGTGTTGAACGCGACATTTGCCTCCCCGGCGTCTTCCGCCGAAATCAAGGGGGCGTGGCATTTTACGCATGTGACGGCGGCCTCCATCAAATCATCAGCGGTTTACCTTTTGTAAACGACGCGGGTTTCGCAAATGCGGTCGTGCAGGGCGCGCTTCTCGTCGTCGAACGCGATCATAAGATACCCGATGCCGAGCGTGGGCAATCCGCTCAGGATCGCCGCAAAGAAGCGTCCGGTTGCCAGGAGATAACTTACTTTTCCGTTGTTGGCACGGACAACCTTGATGCCGCAAGCCATCATGCCGACCGTGCCGCCATAACCTCCAATCAGCCAGATGGAATAGGTTGCGTGCAGCAGGATGTTGATTCCGGACACCAGGAAGAGAATTGCCGTATTCCCGCCTTGCGAGGTCAGGCGCGCTGTCGCCCCAAGAAAGATGTTTTCGACAATCTGGACGGCTCCGAAAATCAAACCATCCACAATGTTAGCAGCAAAACGTATCCAGAATCCGGCATAACGGTGCTCTTCGGGGTCAATTACTTCGACCCCTTCCTTGAACTTCTGCACCGCGATGGGTTTGCAAGCCGCGCAGATCATGCGGTTGCCGATCTGGACGAGTTCTTCCGGCGGGAAATAATTTCCACATTCGGCACAAGGTGTTGCGCCCGCCACGGGGGTTGGCGCCGGGGCGGATACGAGGCTGCCGTAGGGGGCCCAGTTTGGCATGCCTTCACGCCAGACGTGGGTGTTTGCGGTGATTTGCCCCGAGGTGACCATCGAACGAAACGTCGCGTCATCCACCGGACCCGCCTGCTGACCGTTTTCAATGTAATGCCAGACCATAGATGGCGGGATAGTCGTCTTTTTCCAAAACAAAAGCAATGCCAGAACGCGAAAGAACGCGCCGCAAAATCGCCCTGTGCCAGGGGGTGCCGGCTTATCCCCAACAATTTAGCTCGCAACGTGTTACAAGGTTTCCTAAAATGACCTTAATGATCTACCGCGATTATTTGATCGTTGGAGCCGGCTTGTCCGGGGCGTCAGTTTGCGAAGGGATCAGGGAGCACGACCGCAAGGGAAGCGTAACAATGGTGGGAGCGGAATCCTACCTCCCATACAACCGCCCGCCGCTGTCGAAGGATTTTCTCAGGTCGCCAAAATCCGCGATCGACAAGCTCTACCAACTCGACCAGGCCTGGTACGACAAGCATCACATCGAGTTGCGGCTCGACACGGTGGTCACGCAATTCAACCTCGAACGCCGGCTCGCGGTGCTGCGCAACGGACAGACGCTCGAGTTCCGCAAGGCTTGCCTTGCGACGGGAAGCAGGCCACGCCGCCCGCCAGTGGCCGGGGCGAATCTCGGCAACGTTTTTTACCTCGGCAACCTGCGCGACGCGCTGGCGATCAAGGAAATCGCGGCGATCCAAAAAGCGGTCGTGGTGATCGGCGGCGGATTCATCGCGGCGGAGACCTCGGCATCGCTGCTGGACTCGAAATGCAAGGTGATCCTGATGAACCGCGACCAGTTCCTCTGGCAGAAATGGCTCGACGCGGAGACGTCGCAATGGCTCACGAATTATTTCGCCGACAAGGGCGTGCAATTGATGATGCAGGAAAACCTGAACGGCTTCGAGGGAAAGACGATCCTGAAAAACATCCAGACCAAAAGCGGCACGCGGTTCGCCGCCGGCATGGCGCTGGTGGCCATCGGCGCCGACCCGAACATCGAACTCGTGCTGCACACCCCGCTCGGCAGCCCCAACGGCACGCCGGTGAACGAATACCTCGAGACCGACGAAAAAGGCATCTACGCCGCGGGCGACATCGCGCTTTTCCCCGACAAAATTTTCGACGGCGTGCGTCGCGTCAAACATTGGGACAACGCCATCCAGCAAGGCAAGATCGCAGGCGCGAACATGACCGGCAAGAAGCGGATCAAATACGAATACGTGCCCTATTTTTTCAGCGATCTGTTCGACCTCAGCTTCGAGTTCGTGGGCGACTTCAGCCTTCCTCCCGGCAACGTGAAACTCGATGGCGACCGCAAGAAAAGAAGCTTCACCGCGCGCTACTACATCGGGAACAAATTGCGCGGCATCGTCCTCTGCAACCAGAAGGACAAATCAAAAGCGGCGAAGGAAGAGATACGCGAGGCGTATAGGTGAAGATGGACATCGTGTCGCCTTGACGCGACCCTTAAAGATATTACAATAGGAGCATGACTGAACACGCGGAAAAAATCTGCGCGGAAGCGTTGCGGCTTTCTGAATCAGAGCGCGCCCAGTTGGCTCACGATCTCATTCTTTCCTTGGATAATGGAAGCGACGCGGATGCTGAAACTGCGTGGGATGCCGAATTGGCGAGAAGGCTTGAGGAAATCGAATCAGGCAAGGCAGTGGGAGTGCCCGCCGAGGAAGTTTTTGCAGCCATCAAAGCCCGGTATTCGTGAAGCCGTTGGTTGTCCACATCGAGGCAAGAATCGAATTAAACGAGGCAGTGGGATATTACGATTCGCGAGTGGCTGGTCTTGGGCTTGATTTCGCCTTGGAAGTGGAAAGTTGCTTGGCTTCGATTCAAAAGAGTCCTTCCCGTTTTTCGTTTCACAAGGGGACGAAAATGCAGAGAGCGGTCATAAAAAAGTTTCCTTACGTAGTGTTTTTCCGGGAACTCAAGGATCGCGTTTTCATAGCTGCCGTAGCTCACGCTAAAAGACAACCTGACTACTGGTCGCGTCGCAAATACTAGGAAGCAGGAGGCTTGGCGGTCTAGGTCTGCTTGCAAACGCCGCCCCTCTGCATTAGAAGAATCTTCCCTTTTATGAAGAAACCGAACGTCACCATCTACGACACGACCCTTCGCGACGGCACGCAAGGGACGGGGATTTCGTTCAGCGTCACGGATAAATTGCGCGTGGCGGAGAAGCTGGATGCGTTCGGGGTGCATTACATCGAGGGCGGTTTCCCTGGGTCGAACCCGAAGGATGCGGAGTTTTTCGCCGAGGTCAAAAAGCGGAAGTGGAAGCACGCGAAGGTCGCGGCTTTCGGCGCAACGCGAAGGGGCAGACACGCGGTGGAGGATGACCCTCAGGTGCGCATCCTGCTCGAGGCGGAGACGCCGGCGGTCACCATCGTGGGCAAGACGTGGCCGATACAGGTCACGGGCGTGCTCGGGGTTACGCTCGAGGAAAACCTCGCGATGATCGCCGATACGGTGCGCTTTTTGAAATCGAAGGGGCGCGAGGTGCTTTACGACGCGGAACATTTTTTCGACTCCTACAAGGACGACCCGAAGTATTCGCTGGCGACGCTGAAGGCCGCGAGCGAGGCGGGCGTGGACATGCTCGTGCTCTGCGACACGAACGGCGGCTCGCTGCCGGAGTTCATCGCGAAGGCGACCGCGGACGTCGTCGCGGCCTGCGGCACGGCGGTCGGCATCCACACGCACAACGATTGCGGCCTCGGCGTGGCGAATGCGCTCGCGGCGATCGACGCGGGCGCGGTACAGGTGCAGGGGACGATCAACGGCTACGGGGAGCGTGTCGGGAATTGCGACCTCATCACCGCGATGGCGAACCTGCAATTGAAAATGGACATCCCGGTCATCGGCGACCTCACGAAGCTCCGCGACCTCTCGCTCTTCGTGGACGAGCTCGCGAACGTGCCGCACAACATCCGCGCGCCGTACGTGGGCTCGGCGGCATTCACGCACAAGGGCGGGCAGCATGTGCACGCGGTGCAGAAATTTTCGCGCAGCTACGAGCATGTCGACCCAAAGCTCGTGGGCAACCAGCAGACCATCGTGATGTCCGACATGGCGGGCCAGAGCAACGTGCTCGTAAAAGCCGAGGAACTCGGGTTCAAATTCAAAAAAGGCGCGCCGGAGGTGGCCGAGATTCTCGCGGAGGTGAAACGCCTCGAAAACGAGGGCTACGAATACGAGGCCGCCGATGCATCGTTCCAATTGCTCATCCAGCGCGTGCTCAAGCAGCACAAGCCCGCGTTCTCTTTGCAGGAATACCATACCACCTTCCGACGCTCGGGCACGGGCGCGTGCAATACCTGCGAGGCCACCGTGAAAGTCTCCGTCAACGGCATGGACGAATACACCGTCTCCGAGGGCGACGGCCCGGTGAACGCGCTCGACAGCGCGCTGCGACAGGCGCTGCGCCCGTTCTACCCCCAGATCGACGAAATCGTGCTTGAGGATTATAAAGTGCGCATCATCGCAAGCCAGAAAGGCACAGCCGCGCGCACCCGCGTGCTCATCTCCTCCACGGACGGCCACAAGACATGGGGCACCGTGGGCGTGTCGGACAATATCATCGAGGCGAGCTGGCTCGCGCTGGCGGACAGCTTCGAATACAAGTTGCAGGCAGGCGCGTAAAATTACGCCCCGAGCTTGTAGTGCACGAAGAGCACACCTGCCGCCGCGATGAGGCAGTAGAAACCGAAAAACTTCCAGCGCCCCGCCTCCAGCCAGCGCGAGAGCCACTTGAGGGCCAGCAGGCCGGCGAGAAAGCTGAATACCATGCCGATCAAACCCGGCGTGAATAAATGCATCATCGAGTCGTGGCTCAAGCTGTGCGCTTTCATGAGACGGTGCGCTTCGCGCGCGATGGCCGCCGGGGTGAGCACCACGGCGAGGGCAAAACTGAATTCCTCCAGTTTCCGTTTCGGGAGCCCGAAGAGCATGCCGGTAGATATCGTGGACCCGGAGCGCGAGAACCCGCGGAAGGGAATGCAAAATCCCTGCACGATCCCGATCGCGACGGAATGCCGCAACGCCACATCGCTGCTGCGCCCGGTTTTTCCCTCGCGGAAACCGGCATAAATGATCAGCAGCCCCACGGCCGCCAGGGCGGTGGCGATCAGCGGGAGGTTGTCGAACAAATCCTCGATTTCCGCCTGGGGCGCGTGGCGCAGGATGACTTTTTTGATGAGCTCATTCAGCACCAGGTAAACGACAGCCGTGCAGCCGGATGCCACGATCACCTGGATGACAAAATCCTTCGCCATCACCGGCGATGAAAAATAATCGCGGTTCCAGCTTTTCCAAAAATAAACGATGACGGCGAACATCGTCCCCGTGTGGAGCAGGATGAGCAGCATCGTCATTTCCGGGCTGGAGGCATTCTGGTGCATGAGTTTTGCGGCGACGATGACGTGCGCGGAACTCGATACCGGCAGCAATTCGCAAGCGCCCTGGATGATGGCGAGGATGAGGATTTGCAGATAACTCATAGGGTGACGCCGGGGTTCTTACGGCGGCAGATGGTTAATCAGGACGCGGGTGACGCGTCAACAGCGAAAGCGCTTTTTAGATGGCCGATTCGCCTTTTTCATCGGTGCGGATGCGGATCGCATCCTCCACCGGAAGGACGAACACCTTGCCGTCACCGATCTTCCCGGTTTTCGCGGAGGAGACGATCGCATCCACTGCCTTTTGCACGCGGTCGTCGGAGATCACGATTTCAAATTTCACCTTGGGCAGAAAATCGACCGTGTATTCGCTCCCGCGGTAAATTTCCGTGTGGCCCTTCTGGCGTCCAAAGCCTTTCACCTCGGTAACGGTCATCCCTTCGACGCCGATCTCGGCCAGCGCTTCCTTGACGTCTTCCATCTTGAACGGCTTGATAATCGCCTCGATCTTTTTCATAGGTGAATAATTTCTTATGCATCGATGCAGCAAATGGCAAGCCCTATACCGTGGATTTTTGCCGCGTGGGAAATCAGCGCCGCCGGGAATTTTGTAGAGTCCGCTGTCCCCAGGCGGAGGCGTTGGATGTGGCCAGGGGAATTTCGTGGCGGAGCGCAGTTCCTGCGGTGAGGACACCGCACGCTACAGCGGTTCGCGGACGCGCAAAACTTTGTTTGTCTGCGCCGCGATTTGTGGTGATATTCCGGCATGGCAAACGTCGCAAGCTGGGTGAGGGAGAGTGACGAGGCGCTCTTCCGCCGTTTCTTCGATGCATACCTCGGCGTAAAACTTTCCAACGCGCGCACGCAGGATGTCGATGTGAAGGCGATGGACGGCCTGCTCATCACGGGCGGCGACGATATTTCGGCCGAATTTCTGGACCAGGAAATCCCCGACCCCTCGCTCATCCGCGATCCCATGCCCGACCGCGATGCGTGGGAATTTGAGGCGCTGGAATACGCGCTGGAGAAAGGCAAGCCGGTGTTCGCGATTTGCCGCGGCCACCAGATGCTCAACGTCGCGCTCGGCGGCACAATGCTGCTCGACATCAAAGGCCACAACGCGCCCGAGTTGAAATCGCAGAACCTCCAGCCGCTGCGTTACGCGGGGGACGTGGATGCCCGGCGCAAGTTTGCGCAGGTGAACAGTTCCCACCACCAGGCCATCGACAAACTCGGCGATGGCCTCGAAGTGGAGGCGTGGTGCGCGGCGGACGATATAGTGGAGCAGGTGCGAATTCGCGATTATCCATACGCCGTGGGCGTCCAATATCACCCGGAGCGCGATTGGTTATATAAAAACCTGTTTGAAGACTTCTTCAACCAGGTCCTGAAAAAATGACCCATGCACCCGCACCGCCGCGCCCCCATGAACTTCCTCTCGACCTGACCATCCGCGTCGGCCTCGAATTCGTTTATGAGACCGCGGCTGCCACGCCGATCCTGCTGCTCATCAAGCCGCGGCTCGACACCTGGCAATACATCGAGAAGGAGCAATTCACCGTGGACCCGAAGGTTTCCTCGTTCGAATACGAGGACCTGCACGGCAACATCGTGCAGCGCCTCAATCTCCCGCCCGGCCGCACCACCATCCGCCACGACGCATTCGTCTCCGTGCCCTCCGTGCATGAAAATTACGGCGCCGTCGATGAGCCGATGCCCGTCGAGGAAATGCCGCCCGATTTGCTGCGCTACACGCTGCCGAGCCGCTACTGCGATTCCGACAAGCTGCTCGATTTCGCCTTCAAGCATTTCGGCGACATACCGCACGGCCTCCGGCGCGTGCAGGCGATCTGCGATTGGGTGCACAATAATGTCGAATATCGTTTCGGCACCGGCAGCCCCACCCGCAGCGCGTGGGAAACCATCGAGCAGCGCTTCGGCGTCTGCCGCGATTTCGCGCATGCCGCTGTCGCCCTCTGCCGCACGTTCAACATCCCCACGCGCTATGTCACCGGCTACGTGCCCGATGTCGGCCACCTCGATCCCGGCTCGCCGATGGATTTCCACGCTTACATGCAGGTTTACGTCGGCGGGCGCTGGCATAATTACGACGCCCGTTTCAATGTCCCGCGCATCGGGCGCATCAAGATCGCCTGCGGGCTCGATGCGGTGGACGGGGCGTTCTCGACTGTTTACGGCGCGGCGCGACTCGTCTCCTTCAATGTCTGGGCCTACCAAGTCGACCCACGCGAAGTGGATTTGGGCGAGCCGGTGGACCTCTCCAAGCGGCTCGATGGCACGCCGGAGTTGCGATTCCCGGCGACGCAGGAGCAACAAGCCGCCGCCAAGATCGGTTAGTTCCACTAAACCGCGGCAGGCTTGCCGATCTGCAACCGCTCGTCCTTCTCGAGGATCGTGTCGAGGTTTTCCCAGCCGGTTTCGTTCAGCGCCTGGAAGGCGTGCAGGTAAACGGCGACCACCTCCGGGTCGTGTTTTTGTAACACATCGTTTACCGCTTTCTCCAGCAGCGGCGTTTCCGGTTGCGGGGGGAGCTGCTCGACGGTGCCGTTTTCGTCGTGCTTGATGCCGAGGGCGTCGAGGAAATCGCACAGGAGCGCCTTGTGCTTGCCCACGAGCCAGATTTGCAAAATATGCCCCGCGATGGCGTCGCTCGCTTTGCGCCCGAGCGCCTCCTGCAACCATGCGAAACGCTCGTTGCGCGGCTTGCGCTCGATGAAGACGGGGCGCAGCTTGCGCTGCTTGGCCACGGCCTCGATGGTCGCCTTGTAGAGCGGCTTTTCCTCCTCGAAAAGGAAGCCGAATAGGCCCGAGAATAGGGCGGGCGAAGCTTTCTGGATGATGTCGCTGGAGGTCAATTTCGTACTCATGATTGAATCGGCGCAGCATTGCCGACAGGCGGCGAAAAGGGAAGCGCGCTTTTCTTTTTTTCCGCCGAGGTGACATAGGTGAGCATCATCACCCAGAACGTAAGCCCGAGGGTGAAGATGGGAAATTGCAGCAGCGACGGCAGGCTGTAGATCACGCTCACAAGCGGAATCCACACGCCCCACGACGCGATGAGCGCCGGCACCGATTGGTTTTTATAGAACCCGGGCGTGAACACGCGCGACATGCCCTTCGTCGAGTAACCCTGGTTCTTCCACTCGAAGCACCCGACGCTGAACGGCGTGGCGAAAAACGTTGTATAAACAAGCTGGTCCACGAGCACCTTCTTGAATACCGTGGCGAAATCGGCGTGGTCGCCGAAGATCACCGCCTGCGTCCGGTAAAACAGATCGACCACCACGCCTTCAAAACCCCAGAGCGCCGCGTTGAAAAGAAGGTTGCCCAGGTTTTTGCGGGTGATCCTTCCCTTCTGGAAAATCGTGATGGCGAGGACCTCGGGAAAAATCGCGCCCGCGACCACCGCGGATACCGCGCTGAACGGCAGCCCGCCGTTGCGCTTGATCTCCGCCAGCACGCAGAGCCAGTCATGCACCCGCGGCACGGTGTAATACGCGACCACGATGGAGACCATCGCCGCCTGGATGACGAGGCCGGGCAGCAGATTGGCCTTGGCGGCGCGGAGGCCGATGAGGAATGGTGATTTCGCGGTGCTCACTGGAAGCGGTGAAAGTATAGGAAAAATGCGCGGTGACAAATGCCTTTTGTCGGTTGAGAATGACGAAGAAATGACGAACGCCCGAATGACGAAGGGACCTGTGCCTATCAAGTCGCTGAAGCTCGATGAGATCGAGGAGCGGCTTGCCGCCCTCGGGCACAAGCCGTACCGGGCAAAGCAAGTGGTGCAATGGCTTTACCAGAAACGGGTGAAATCGTTCGCGGAGATGACGGACCTGCCCGCGGAATTGCGCGAACAGCTTGCGGCGGAGTTTTCGTTCGATGCGCTGGAGCCGGTGCGCAAGCTCGGGGCGAAGGACACGACTCGCAAATTTTTGTTCCGTCTCGCGGACGGGAGCCTCATCGAGTCGGTGATGATCCCGGCGTCGCCGTCGCTCTACGGCGAGACTTCGGACCGGCGCACCATTTGCGTTTCGACGCAGGTCGGGTGCGCGTACGGATGCAAATTTTGCGCGAGCGGGCTGGATGGTTTTTCGCGGAACCTGCACGCCGGGGAGATCGTCGAGCAGCTCCTCAGGGTCGAGGAACTGAGCGATGAGAAGATCAATAATGTCGTCTTCATGGGAATGGGCGAGCCGCTGGCGAATTTCGAGAACCTCATGCGCGCGATCGCGATCATCAACGCCCATTGGGGCATGAACATCGGCGCCCGGCACATCACGGTTTCCACCAGCGGGCTCGCGCCGCGCATCCGGGATTTTTCCGACCAGCCGCTGCAGGTGCGGCTTGCGATTTCACTCCACGGGGCGACGGACGAGGTGCGCCAGCAGATCATGCCGGTGAACAAAAAATACAACCTCGAGACGCTCATCGAGGCTTGCGAGTATTACCACCGCAATAAAAAGCAACGTGTGACATTCGAATATATCCTCATCGAAAATGTGAACGACACCGAGGAGCAGGCCTACGCGCTGGTCGCCCTTTCGCGGAGGCTGGAGGCCAAGATCAATCTCATCCCGTATAACACGGTGGAGGGCCTGCCTTGGAAGCGACCGTCGCTGCGGCGGCAGGACCATTTCCTGGCAATCCTCCGCAAGCACAAGGTGGTCGCGACCATCCGCCGCGAGAAGGGGCACGATATCGAGGCCGCCTGCGGCCAGCTCCGCCTCCAGGCCACCCGCGATAAATCTTTTGCAACAAACGCCGACTCGCGCTAGTTAGACCTTATGGCGGACGATCAGGAACCGGAGAAAATCTGGGACGAATACGATTGGGAGCGTTTCCTCCAGCAGCAAGACCGCAAGACCGAGCGGTACATGGAGCTGCTGGAGAAATACCTCGACGACCCGAATCGCGACCAGATCATCGCCCGCGAGATGGGCTGGAACCATCTCCTTGATGAGGAAGGGAAAACGTGGGCCGAGGATGTCGACATGCGTTTCTCAGAGGAAATGGAACTCGCCGAGGCCGACGAGGAGGAAGCCATGGCCGACTCGGATGAAGACGAGCCGGAGAGCTTCGAGATGCACCCGCTCTATCGCGCTTCGTTCGCCCTTACGGTCTGGATCGACCAGCTATTCGAGGAAAACGGCGACCTGCAAAGCAACCCGCAAGCCGTCCGTCTCGCCACCCAATCCGCCATCGCCAGCGCCAAGCTCGCTGCCGCGCTCAGCGATGACGACGTGGATGAAATCGGGATGACCATCGCCTACCTCAAGCGCGCCCTGAAGGCGATCACCAACTCCATGGAAGCCGGCATGCACCTGCGCCAGGAGTTCCGCCTTGACCGGGAGCGCTGCACCACACTTGACCACCGCCTCTTCCAGATCCGCGATGGCATCATTCAGCTCATGGGCGAATACCGCTCCGAATGGCGCCGGCGCTTCGGCCAGCCATAAAAGCATTCAAGCATAAGTTTTTTGAATTAAGTGGATGCCAATCCGTCCAAAAGGATGCAAATAGACGCCCAAAATACCACCGTTGAAGTCGAGGACGTCGAGCTGGTGAAGAAATGCCAGGGCGGTGATACGAAGGCCTACAACGAATTAGTAACCCGTTACAGGGGAAAAGCTTACGCAATGATCTACAACATGGTACGAAACGAGCAGGATGCATGGGACCTGGCCCAGGATGGATTCCTGAAGGCTTGGAAATCCATCGCCAGCTTCCGGGGCCAATCCGCGTTTTATACGTGGCTCTACCGTATCATGACGAATGTCACCATCGATTGGTTACGAAAAAAACAAATCCAGAGCGGCATCGAGTTCGACGACACCCTCGAACTCAGCCACGTCGAGCCCGGCTCGGCCACCACGCCCAAAGCCGAGCTTCTGCCGGACGAAAAAATGGAGCACGCCGAAATCCGCAAACGGATCGATGGCGCGCTCACCAAGCTTTCGCCCGAGCATCGGGCCGTCATCGTCATGAAGGAGATCGACGGCCTTCAATACAACGAAATCGCCGAGGCCCTCGGGTGTTCGCTCGGCACCGTGATGTCGCGGCTTTTTTATGCGCGCAAAAAACTCCAAACCCTGCTGAAAGACGTCTATGAAAACATTTGAGGAAAAATTCACCGCATGGGTGGATGGCGAATTGAAGGGCAAGGAACTTGCCGAGTTTGAGGCCCAGCTTCCCGATGCGCTCGAAGCCCGGTTGGAAAAACAGACCGCCGGCCAGATCGGCGAAATCCTCCGCGAACATGGCCGCGCCCCCGAATTGGCCAATCCCGATTTCTTCAACCATCAGTTGATGCAGCGCATTGAAGCCGAAGCCGCCCCCAAGGCGGACCCCATTCAATGGCCGCCGCGCCGCCGCACCTTTTTCTTCACCCTGCCGCGCCTTGCCCTTGCCGGGGCGTTCAGCCTCGTGGTTGCTTTCGGGTTGTATCACACCCTCATTCCCCAAAACGCCACGGCGCCAGCCGAGCCCACCGGAAAATTCGAAGTCATCAACTTGAAGAGCGGCGAACCCGGCACGCGATCGAGCATCTACTACTCGTCCAAAAACGACGTCCAGGTTGTGGACATCAACATCCCCAGCCTCCCCGGCGACAATAAACACGCCTCCCCTTCCCCCAAGAAGGACAAGGATAAATAATTGAAAGCCTCCGGCAACCTCCGCATCCTCGCGCTCTTGGTTGCGACGCTGGGCGTCGTGGCCGCTCCCCCCGTGCGCGCCGGCGATACCGACACGGGCGCCAATAACGGGAATGGCGCCAATGATACGATTTGGAGCGCGGTCGTCCTCGGCACCAACGAGGAGAACCCGAAACCGGCCACCCCCGAGCTCGAAAAATATTGGGACAAGCTGCGCGACATTTTCGGCTACAACCAGTTCCAACTCCTCGGCCAGCACCTAGAGCAGATGAACGGCACCTCCGATCACTGGCTCATCCCGCGCAAGGATTTCTTCCTGCACGTCGACGCCGAGAAAGCCGAGAAGCCCGGCTTCTTCAAAATGAAATTCGACCTCTACCAGGAGAAAAAGCTGCTCGCCGAAATGGAAGCCCGCATCTCCGGCCAGAACCTCCTTTTCATCCGCGGCCCGAACTACGGCAACGGCCGCATCATCATCATCCTGATGGTGAAAAAATAGACCCGTCTAAATTTCAAACGCCAGCGAGCCCGAATCCGGGCTGAGCCGCAGCATGTCATCGATCGTCCGCGTCCCCAGCGACTCCGTGATCTGCTCGCGGAGTTCGATCATCAGCAAGCGCACCGCGCATGTCCGCGGATCGGGGCACGAGCATTTCTCCAGCGGGCGCAATGCCGCGCACGGCACCGGCGCGATTGGCCCGTCCATGATCTCCACGATCTCTCCCACTTTGATTTCGGCGGGCCCCACCCGGAGCGCATAACCGCCCCCCACCCCGCGCTTGCTGGCGAGGAACCCCGCATTCTTCAGCGTGAGGAGGATCTGCTCGAGGTATTTGACCGGGATGTTTTCGTTTTCCGAAAGCTCGTGGATTTGATACGAGCGCCCCGGTTTCCGCGCCATCGCCACCAGCGCGCGCAACGCGTATTCCGTTTTGCGCGATACTCTCATTGAAAACCCACCGGGCCCGACTCCACCTGCACCTTGCGGGTCGGCGTATCCTCCACCGTATCGGGCGTCTCCTTGATCGAAGGGTTCTTTTCCCCCTCCGGGATGATCTTGAACGCTGATTTCGGCTGCTTCTCATGGTGGTGGAACAGCGAGCAGCCCGGGGTCGCGAATGCAAGCCCGGCCAGGATGAGCGTGCAGAGAAGGTGTTTACGAAGGTTCATCGGGACGTATCCATAGCATTGGCCGGGCCAAATGTATAGGCGAGCTTGCGCTCCCCCGCTCGACGCGTTATCTTTGGAAACCCAAAAAACAAATGGGGGCGTACTGGTTTCGACTTATAGTCTGATCCACAGGCGGCATGTCGAGGATGGTTCGTTGGCCTCGTTAAAACCTCGGACCAAACAAATAAATGCAGATTACGAAAATCTCGCTCTCGCGGCTTAATTGACCGCGACGTTTCCCGCCCGACGCCTGCTGGGGCGAGGAAGCGACGATAGCAGGCTGGTTCGCCGGCGGAGTGACCGCGTCGGCGAATGAATCGATTTCGCGGACACTAGGGTGACCGTAGCGCGCCGGTTCGTCGCGGAAACCCGAAACATCGATACCGGCTAAACATGTAGAAACTTGCGGTGACTGCTTTAAGGACAGGGGTTCAACTCCCCTCGCCTCCAAGCTTCTTCACACCGTGGAATGGAGCGGGGACGAAGTCCGACCGGGCCCTGCCAAGGCTGATTTCCACTTGTAGCAGCACGCCTTGAAACCCGCGGCCCCGGCGGAAAGGTTGATCACCCGCTCGATGGCGTGCGCAAGCGTGTCGTCGACCTGGCCCGCCTCCTCTGGAAAATCACCGGCCGCAAGTCCCAAGCCAGTCAATGGCCGCAGCGCCGCGGGCCGGAACCAGAACATCGTCCCGGCCGGGAACGCAAGCCCATCCAGCGCGCTCCCGATGGACGCGATGCCCATGGACGCCGCGAGCCGTTCCACCGTCGGCACATTGTTGCCCGGGTATTGCCGCAAGGCGCTGCAATGGTAATACGGGATCAGCACGCCCGCCTCGGGCCGGGATTCGAAGATTTGCTGAATGGCATGGACGCGCCCCCCGGTGGAGGCCAGCTCATTCCAAAGGCTCGTCCTCCACCACTCGCCGTGGCTGCGCAGCGTGGAGAGGGACT